>NZ_VZQN01000020.1:0-136964 GCF_014397645.1 Paraburkholderia sp. 31.1 | reverse complement strand
ACGCCTCGGCGATGTCGAGAATGTCATAGCCGCGATAGTGCAGATCGTTGCCGGTCTTGCCGACCGTGCACAGCGCGGTGTTGCCCGCGGTCACGCCCGACAGCGCGACGGATTTTTTCGGTTTGAAGCCGCTTTGCGTTTCGTTGCCGCCTGTTGCGCCAGCGGCTTGCGTCGTCTCGCTCATGTTCCGCCTTCTCCTGTGTGCCGGCTCATCGCTGCCGTTTGAAAAACGCGTCGCTTATGCTACAGACTGTCCGTTGGCGCCCACTTGCGCAAAAAGCGGCGCCGCTTCTTGTGGAACAGCGCGGCCGGTGGTTTGCGCGCGGCGCAGCACCGACCAGTAATAGCGGTAGCTCGCACGGTCGTGCAGCGTATCGCCATGACGCGTCGGGCCCCAATGCGCGGACTGCGCGGCGAGCAGGATTTCGGCGGCCATCGCGATTTCTTCGTCGCGCGGCGCGAACGCGGCGACGATCGCCTCGATCTGCGCGGGGTGGATGCTCCACATGCGCGTGTAGCCGAACTCGTTGCGGGCGCGCTGTGCGTCGTTCGCGACCACGCTCATGTCGCGCACTTCGGTGCTGACGTTGTGCGACGGCACCTTGCCGAACGCATGGCAGGCCGCCGAAATCTCGAGCTTCGCGCGCCGCACGAGCGGATGATCGAATTGGCCCGGCGAGCGCATCGCGGTATCGGGGATCGCGCCGTCGTGCGCGGAGACGAAGTCCATCAGGCCGAAGCTCAGCGCCTCGACGCCCGGCAGCGCGGCGAGTTCGAACACACGCGTAAGCGCGCCGTGGGTTTCGACCAGCAACTGCACCGGCACCGGCTGCGCGAGGCCGAGCTCGCGCCGCGTCGCCTCGATGAACGCGATCATTTCGGCGGCATCGTGAACATGGCGGATTTTCGGCAGCGTGATGTAAGCGGGTGCTCGCTTTGCGGCGCGCAGAATGAGGCGTACGTCGTCGCGCCAGTGCGCGTGAGCGAAGTCGTGGATGCGCACGCCGACGCGGCCGAAGCGGTCATGCTCGGTGCCCAGTAGCGATGCGACCAGTTCCGCGTGCTCGGCCTCGCGGCCGACCTGCGCGCCGTCTTCGCAATCTAGCGTGATATCGAACACCGGGCCGAGTTGCTGCTGTAACGCGAGCGACTTCAGCATCAGCTTTTCGCTGCCCGCGTAGTGATCGCAGGCAGGCAGCACAGCGGGCGGCGCTTCGCCCTCAAACAGCACTTCGGCGGGTGTGAGAACGCGCATCTTCGGCGTGTGGGGCGTGGTGAAAATTAAGGATGTCGGATTCGGGCGTGCTCTGCGCGAGTGCCGTCGGGCAACGGCAAAGCACGTTCGAATCAGAGGCGAATGGCGATGATCGCACGGCCATTCACACGAAAAAAACCGGAACCCGCCGCGCTGAGGCTTCGGAGTTCCGGTTCATCGGCATCAGATGCTTAGCCGAGCAGGTGCTGAACGCCGTCGCGCTCTTCCAGCAGTTCCTGCAGCGTGCCGTCCATCTTTTCGCGCGAGAACGCGTCGATTGCCAGACCTTCGACGCGCTTGTACTCGCCGTTTTCGCAGGTCACGGGCACGCCGTAGATGATGTCTTCAGGAATGCCGTACGAGCCGTCCGACGGGATGCCCATCGTGACCCACTTGCCGTTCGTGCCGAGCACCCAGTCACGCACGTGGTCGATCGCAGCGTTAGCCGCCGATGCCGCCGACGACAGGCCGCGCGCTTCGATGATCGCCGCGCCGCGCTTGCCGACGGTCGGGATGAACGTATTGCGGTTCCATTCTTCGTCGTTGATCAGCTTGGTCAGGTCCTGACCTTCAGCCGTTGCAACGCGGAAGTCGGGGTACATGGTCGGCGAGTGGTTGCCCCACACCGCGAGCTTTTCGATCGACGCGACCGGCTTGCCCGACTTGGCGGCCAGTTGCGACAGCGCGCGGTTGTGGTCCAGACGGAGCATCGCGGTGAAGTTCTTCTTCGGCAGATCCGGCGCCGACTTCATGGCGATGTATGCGTTCGTGTTGGCCGGGTTGCCGACCACCAGAACCTTCACGTCGCGGCTGGCGACGTCGTTCAGCGCCTTGCCCTGAACCGTGAAGATTTCGGCGTTGGCCGACAGCAGATCCTTGCGCTCCATACCCTTCGAACGCGGACGCGCGCCGACCAGCAGTGCAATGTCGGCGTCCTTGAACGCGACCTTCGGGTCGTCCGTGATCACGACGCCCGACAGCAGCGGGAATGCGCAATCATCCAGTTCCATCACGACGCCTTTGACGGCGGCTTGCGCTTGCGGCAGATCGAGCAGTTGCAGGATCACCGGCTGGTCCTTGCCGAGCAGGTCGCCATTGGCGATGCGGAATAGCAGGGAGTAAGCGATTTGACCTGCGGCGCCGGTGACGGCAACGCGCTTTGCGGGCTTAGCCATTGAGAAATCTCCAGGACGATGCGTTAGACGCTAGGGAAAACGCCATTCTATATGCGCGTTCAGCGTAGCGTGATGAAACACGGCGGAATTCACTGTTCGCGTGCGGGCTCGGAATTGGCGAGACCGGGCGGCGCGTTACGGCAAGACCGCCGTGCCGGAAAGCTGTACTGCGGAGCGGGACGGGATGGCCCAGGGCTTACTCCGGGCCGGGGCCGCAACTGCACGGTGCGGGCTCCTGCAAACAGCGCGTTTCGGCAAGCGTCGGGCCAGCGGGTGCAACACGGAGACAGCGCGCGAATGCAACGGATGGCGGCGAATCGAAACCTGGACTGCGTAGGGGACGGCATGGTGCAGAGTGGCTGCCGGAGCGTCGCGGCGCTGCATCAAACAGCCGCCGCAAAATCCCGCAAACCCTTGCTCGACAAGGAGTGTAGGAGTCGAAACAGACAAAGTCAACAGTATCTTATGTCTTATATAAGACACATCTATCGCGGGGAAAACCCTAGACGTGTCCCAGCCCTTTATGATGAAATGCGCGCATGAATTCGAACCCGGCGAATCCTGTGAACCCGAATGGCCAAGGGGCCGCCGGCGAAGGCGTATCCGCTGTTTCCGCTGCCGCGTCGCCTACCTTCAGCCCCTTATATCAGCAGATCAAGGGCTTGATTACGCAGAGCCTCGAAAGCGGCGAATGGAAGCCGGGCGAGATCATTCCTAGTGAAGTCGAACTGGCCGCGCGTTTCAAGGTGAGTCAGGGTACGGTGCGCAAGGCGATCGACGAACTCGCCGCCGACAACCTGCTGGTGCGCCGCCAGGGCAAGGGCACATTCGTTGCAACGCACAACGAAGAGCGCGCGCAGTTCCGTTTCCTGAGATTGCTCGCGGACGACGGCGCCGAGCATCCGCACGTGAGCCGTCTGCTCGAATGCCGGCGGCTGCGCGCATCGGCGGAAATCGCGCGGCAGCTCGACCTGAAGCCGGCCGATCCGGTCGTGCTGATCAAGCGTTTGCTGCAGTTCGACGGCGAAGTCACCGTGCTCGACGAAATCTGGCTGCCCGGCGTCGTGTTCCGCGGGCTCACGCTCGAGCGGCTGTCGGAGTACAAGGGTCCCCTCTACGCGATGTTCGAGACGGAATTCGGGACCCGCATGATTCGCGCGACGGAAAAAATCCGCGCGGTCGCGGCGGAGCCTTCCGTGGCGGACCTGCTGCATGTGCCGGCGGGTTTTCCGTTGCTGTCGGTCGAGCGCGTGTCCTATACCTATGGGGACCGGCCGGTCGAAGTCCGGCGAGGTTGGTATGTCACAACCGGGTATTACTATCAGAACGATCTGAGCTGAATCGGGCTGAAACGAGGCGCGGCGTCCCACACGCGTGCCAATCGGAAGGCGCTTTTAATGCGCGCGCCGCAAAGGACCCAGCGTGGTTTTCGCTGCAGCGCGATATAAAAAGGCGCTAAAATTGCGGATTAGTGTGACTACATAGTAGGGGTCTAGCATGGCAGAAGCCGTAAAAAAACCGAGGCCGGAATTCCGGAACATCGGTATTGGTCAAATACTGACGGCATACCGTCTCCCGCTGGCGGGGCGCGTGTCGATTCTGCATCGCGTGAGCGGTGCCTTGTTGTTTCTCTTCCTTCCGTTCCTGCTGTTCCTCTTCGATCAGAGCCTGACTTCCGAACTGAGCTTCGAAGTATTCAAAGGCTTCCTCTCCAACATCATCGTCAAGCTGATCACGCTGGTTCTCGCGTGGGCCTTCCTGTTCCACTTCTGCGCCGGCATCCGTCACCTCGTGATGGATACGAATCATGATGCCGTGTCGAAAGAGAAGGGCAAATCGACCTCCATCGTGGTGATCGTCGTGTCGTCGCTGCTTACCATCGCATTCGCGGCAAAACTGTTCGGAGCATTCTAAAAAATGTCAGCCAATAACCGAATCGGTTCGAAGCGTCTCGTCGTCGGCGCGCATTACGGTCTGCGCGACTGGCTCGCGCAACGCGTCACCGCCTGCGTGATGGCGGTGTACACGGTGATTCTGCTCGCGTGGTTCTTCCTCGCGCGCGACTTTTCGTACGACGGCTGGGCGTCGATCTTCGCGACGCAGTGGATGAAGCTCGCCACGTTCGTCACGCTTCTCTCGCTGTTCTACCACGCGTGGGTTGGTATCCGTGACATCTGGATGGATTACGTGAAGCCCGTTGGCACGCGTCTCGTCCTCCAGGTGCTGACGATCCTCTGGCTGCTCGCATGTGCGGGCTACGCTGCGCAGATTCTCTGGAGAGTATAAAAGCATGGTCGCAATCAAGAATTCTCTGCCGCGTCGCCGCTTCGACGTCGTCATCGTCGGCGCGGGCGGCTCGGGGATGCGCGCGTCGCTGCAACTCGCGCGTGCCGGTCTGTCGGTCTGCGTGCTGTCCAAGGTGTTCCCGACGCGTTCGCACACGGTCGCGGCCCAGGGCGGCATCGGCGCTTCGCTCGGCAACATGAGCGAAGACAACTGGCACTACCACTTCTACGACACGATCAAGGGCTCCGACTGGCTCGGCGACCAGGACGCGATCGAGTTCATGTGCCGTGAAGCACCGAACGCCGTCTACGAACTCGAACACTTCGGCATGCCGTTCGACCGTAACGCGGACGGCACGATCTATCAGCGCCCGTTCGGCGGCCACACCGCGAATTACGGCGAAAAGCCGGTGCAACGCGCCTGCGCGGCGGCTGACCGTACCGGTCACGCGCTGCTGCACACGCTGTACCAGCAGAACGTTGCTGCCAAGACGCAATTCTTCGTCGAATGGATGGCGCTGGACCTGATCCGCGACGCCGACGGCGACGTGCTCGGCGTGACCGCACTGGAAATGGAAACCGGCGACGTCTACATCCTCGAAGGCAAGACCACGCTGTTCGCCACGGGCGGCGCGGGCCGGATCTTCGCGGCATCGACCAACGCGTTCATCAACACCGGTGACGGCCTCGGCATGGCGGCCCGTTCGGGCATCGCGCTGCAGGACATGGAATTCTGGCAATTCCACCCGACCGGCGTGGCCGGCGCGGGCGTGCTGATCACCGAAGGCGTGCGCGGCGAAGGCGGTATTCTGCGTAACTCGAACGGCGAACGCTTCATGGAGCGCTACGCGCCGACGCTGAAGGATCTGGCGCCGCGCGACTTCGTTTCGCGTTCGATGGACCAGGAAATCAAGGAAGGCCGCGGCGTGGGTCCGAACAAGGATCACGTGCTGCTCGACCTGTCGCACATCGGCGCCGAGACGATCATGAAGCGTCTGCCGTCGATCCGCGAAATCGCGCTGAAGTTCGCGAACGTCGACTGCATCAAGGAGCCGATCCCGGTCGTGCCGACCATCCACTACCAGATGGGCGGTATTCCGACGAACATCAACGGCCAGGTCGTCGGTACGCCGCGCGGCCCCGAAGAAGTCGTCAACGGTTTCTACGCAGTGGGCGAATGCTCGTGCGTGTCGGTGCACGGCGCGAACCGTCTCGGCACGAACTCGCTGCTCGACCTCGTGGTGTTCGGCCGCGCTGCCGGCAACCACATCGTCAAGCACGTGAAGGAACTGAAGGAACACAAGCCGCTGCCGGCCGATGCAGCCGACTTCGCGCTGTCGCGTCTGGCGAAGCTGGACAACTCGTCGTCGGGCGAGTACGCACAGTCGGTCGCGAACGACATCCGCGGCACGATGCAGAAGCACGCTGGTGTGTTCCGTACCTCGGCTCTGCTGTCCGAAGGCGTCGAGGCCATCCGTGAAGTGGCGGCACGCGTCGACAACATCCATCTGAAGGACAAGTCGAAGGTGTTCAACACGGCTCGCATCGAAGCGCTCGAAGTGGCGAACCTGATCGAAGTGGCACGCGCCACGATGGTCTCCGCCGAAGCGCGCAAGGAAAGCCGCGGCGCGCACGCGCAGAACGACTTCGAACATCGCGACGACGAAAACTGGCTGCGCCATACGTTGTGGTTCAGCGAAGGCGATCGCCTCGACTACAAGCCGGTTCACATGAAGCCGCTGACCGTCGAATCGGTTCCGCCGAAAGCGCGTACCTTCTAAGGCACAAGTCAAAGGAATTCAGAGAAATGGCCAAGCGTACATTTGAAATTTACCGCTACGATCCGGACAAGGACGCCGCTCCGCGCATGCAGACGTACGAGATGGAAATCGACTCGCACGAACGCATGCTGCTCGACGCGCTCATCAAGCTGAAGGCGCTCGACGAAACCCTGTCGTTCCGTCGCTCGTGCCGCGAAGGCGTGTGCGGTTCGGACGCAATGAACATCAACGGCAAGAACGGCCTCGCGTGCCTGACGAACCTGAACGACCTGCCGCAGAAGATCGTGCTGCGTCCGCTGCCGGGCCTGCCCGTCGTGCGCGACCTGATCTGCGACTTCACGCAGTTCTTCAACCAGTATCACTCGATCAAGCCGTACCTGATCAACGATACGCCGCCGCCGGAAAAGGAACGTCTGCAGTCGCCGGAAGAACGCGACGAGCTCGACGGCCTGTACGAATGTATTCTGTGCGCGAGCTGCTCGACGTCGTGCCCGAGCTTCTGGTGGAACCCGGACAAGTTCGTCGGCCCGGCTGGTCTGCTGCAAGCCTACCGCTTCATCGCGGATAGCCGCGACGAGGCAACCGGCGAGCGCCTCGACAACCTGGAAGATCCGTACCGTCTGTTCCGTTGCCACACCATCATGAACTGCGTCGACGTTTGTCCGAAGGGCCTTAACCCTACCAAGGCAATCGGCAAGATCAAGGAATTGATGGTTCGCCGCGCTGTCTAGTATCAATGAGCTCCGCGCTCCCTGGCGCGCGCTGCCCCCGAGAGGGCGGTCAGTGCGCCCGGGCGCGGCGCGGGGTGTACCGACATGACCGAAACATCGCATCAGTCCGACCCTCTCCGCCGCGCGCGTCTTCGCTGGCGCGCACGGCGGGGCCTGCTGGAAAACGACCTGATTTTCGAGCGTTTTTTCAGCCGATATGAGCATGACCTCAGCGATGCCGACGTGGGCGCACTCACGCGCCTGCTCGAGCTGAGCGATAACGACCTGATGGACTTGCTGCTCGCGCGCAAGGAACCAGAAGGCGATCTGGCCGACCCGGACGTGGTCCGGGTTCTGGAGTTGCTGCGCAACGCTTGAGCGCCGCCAGTCCGTTGTTCCAGGCGTGCAATTATCGAAACCCTGTATCCATACTTCGATTGAGGATGTGCTATGACCCCGTCAGATGTTAAAGCCACGCTATCGTTCAGCGACAATTCGCCGAGCGTCGAAATGCCGATTTACAAGGGCACGATTGGCCCGGATGTGATCGACATCCGCAAGCTGTACGGCCAGACCGGCAAATTCACGTACGACCCGGGCTTCATGTCGACGGCGGCGTGCAATTCGGCGATTACCTACATCGACGGCGACAAGGGCGAACTGCTCTACCGCGGCTACCCGATCGACAACCTCGCGCAAAACGCCGACTTCCTCGAAACCTGCTACCTGCTGCTGAACGGCGAGCTGCCGAACCAGAAGCAGAAGGTCGAATTCGTCGGCACCGTCACGAAGCACACGATGGTGCACGAGCAGATGCAGTTCTTCTTCCGCGGCTTCCGTCGCGACGCGCACCCGATGGCAATTCTGGTCGCCGCGGTCGGCGCACTGTCCGCGTTCTATCACGACTCGCTCGACATCAATAACCCGCGTCACCGCGAAGTGTCGGCGATCCGTATGATCGCGAAGCTGCCCACGCTGGTCGCGATGGCGTACAAGTACAGCATCGGCCAGCCGTTCGTGTATCCGAAGAACGACCTGTCGTACAGCGCGAACTTCATGCGCATGATGTTCTCGAACCCGTGCGAAGAGTACGAGGTCAACGACGTGCTGGTGCGCGCGCTCGACCGTATCCTGATCCTGCACGCTGACCACGAGCAGAACGCGTCGACGTCGACCGTGCGGCTCGCCGGTTCGTCGGGCGCGAATCCGTTCGCGTGTATCGCGGCGGGTATCGCGTGTCTGTGGGGCCCGGCGCACGGCGGCGCGAACGAAGCCGCGCTGACCATGCTGGAAGAAATCGGCTCGGTCGACAACATTCCTGAGTTCATCAAGCAGGTGAAGGACAAGAACTCGGGCGTGAAGCTGATGGGCTTCGGCCACCGCGTCTACAAGAACTACGACCCGCGCGCGAAGCTGATGCGCGAGACCTGCTACGAAGTGCTCGAAGAGCTGGGCCTGCACGACGATCCGCTGTTCAAGCTCGCCATGGCACTGGAAAAGATCGCGCTCGAAGACGAATACTTCGTGTCGCGCAAGCTGTACCCGAACGTCGACTTCTACTCGGGCATCGTGCAGCGTGCACTGGGCATCCCGACGTCGATGTTCACGTGTATCTTCGCGATGGCACGCACGGTCGGCTGGATCGCGCAGTGGAACGAAATGATCGCCGATCCGGAACAGAAGATTGGTCGTCCACGTCAATTGTTCGTCGGCGAGACGCTGCGTGAAGCGAAGCCGATCGCACAGCGCTGATCGCTGATCGCTGATCGCTGATCGACCTCGATACGCGCGCTTCGCAGCGGCATTCGTGCCGTGCACAAGCGCGAAATTGGAGTGAATGAAACGCCTCAACGGGTTTACCGTTGGGGCGTTTTCCGTTTCGGCGGCAGCTACGCGTCGCGCATGCGGCGCATTGGCGTCGCTGGGGCCAACGCTTGCCGGGTAACGACGATACAGGTATTGCCACTACCAGCCAACTCCATGTTTTTTATCGGTTTTTTCGTCGGCTGAGCAGCCCATCGCGGTGTGCAGCGTGGCATAATCAATCGACACAGTCAGCCCGCAGTCACTACTACTCCGCATACCATGGCACAGACTCTCTACGACAAATTGTGGAACACGCACGTGGTCCACACGGAAGACGACGGCACCACGATTCTCTACATCGACCGTCACCTGCTGCATGAAGTGACCAGCCCGCAGGCGTTCGAAGGCCTGAAAATCGCCCAGCGTCCGGTGTGGCGCATCAGCGCGAACCTGGCCGTGTCCGACCACAACGTGCCGACCACGGACCGCAGCCACGGCATCGCCGATCCGGTGTCGAAGCTGCAGGTCGACACGCTCGACGCCAACTGCGACGCCTTCGGCATCACACAGTTCAAGATGAACGACCTGCGTCAGGGCATCGTTCACATCATCGGGCCTGAACAGGGCGCCACGCTGCCGGGTATGACGATCGTCTGCGGCGACTCGCACACGTCCACGCACGGCGCGTTCGGCGCGCTTGCGCACGGCATCGGCACGTCGGAAGTCGAGCACGTGCTGGCCACGCAAACGCTGCTGCAGAAGAAGAGCAAGAACATGCTCGTGAAGGTCGAGGGCCAATTGCCGCGCGGCTGTACCGCGAAGGACATCGTGCTCGCGATCATCGGCAAGATCGGCACCGCGGGCGGCACCGGCTACGCGATCGAATTCGGCGGCTCGACGATCCGTTCGCTGACAATGGAAGGCCGCATGACGGTCTGCAACATGGCGATCGAAGCGGGCGCGCGCGCCGGCATGGTCGCCGTCGACGACACCACGGTCGAATACCTGAAAGGCCGTCCGTTCTCGCCGCAAGGCGTCGAGTGGGATCACGCGGTCGAGTACTGGAAGCAGTTCAAGTCGGACGACGGAGCGCATTTCGATCGCGTGGTCGAGTTGAACGCCGCCGAAATCGTGCCGCAGGTCACCTGGGGCACGTCGCCGGAAATGGTCACGCCGATCGACGGCCGCGTGCCGGATCCGGAGCGCGAAAAGGACCCGGTCAAGCGCGACGCGATGGAGCGCGCGCTCAAGTACATGGCGCTCGAGCCGAACGCGCCGATCGAGTCGATCAAGCCGGATAAAATCTTTATCGGGTCGTGCACCAACGCGCGCATCGAAGACATTCGCGCCGCGGCTTACGTCGTGAAGAAGCTCGGCCGTCGCGTCGCGCCGAACATCCGTCTGGCGATGGTCGTGCCGGGTTCGGGTCTCGTGAAGGCGCAGGCGGAGCGTGAAGGCCTCGACAAGGTCTTTACCGAGGCCGGTTTCGAATGGCGCGAGCCGGGCTGCTCGATGTGTCTGGCAATGAACGCCGACCGGCTCGAGCCGGGCGAGCGTTGCGCGTCCACGTCGAACCGCAATTTCGAAGGTCGTCAGGGCGCTGGTGGCCGCACGCACCTGGTGAGCCCCGCGATGGCCGCGGCTGCGGCCATCGAAGGGCATTTCGTCGACATTCGCAAGCTCGGATAAATCGCATGATGAAGAACATGAATCGCATCACTCTGTTGCGCCGCTTCGCACTCGGCACGTTCGCCGGGCTCCTGCTCGGTCTTGCCGGCTGCAACACGGTGCACGGATTCGGCCAGGACATGTCGCACCTCGGCAATTCGATCAGCAATCACGCTGAGAAATAAGCGGTTTTTGATTTTTGCCGGCGATACGGCGCGGAGGTTCCAGCCGCCAGTCGCATCGCCCGGTCCTGAACAGGCGCAAGCGTCATGGATAAATTCATCGTACACACCGGCGTCGTGGCGCCGCTCGATCGCGAGAACGTCGACACGGACGCGATCATTCCGAAGCAGTTCCTGAAGTCGATCAAGCGCACGGGTTTCGGTCCGAATGCGTTCGACGAATGGCGCTACCTCGACCACGGCGAACCGGGTCAAGACAACTCGAAGCGTCCGCTGAACCCGGATTTCGTGCTGAACCAGCCGCGCTACCAGGGCGCCTCGGTGCTGCTCGCGCGCAAGAACTTTGGCTGCGGCAGCTCGCGCGAACACGCGCCCTGGGCGTTGCAGCAATACGGCTTTCGCGCGCTGATCGCGCCGAGCTTCGCGGACATCTTCTACAACAACTGCTTCAAGAACGGCGTGCTGCCGATCGTGTTGACCGAACAGCAGGTCGATCATCTGTTCAACGAGACGTATGCGTTCAACGGCTTCGAGCTGACGATCGACCTCGAAGCGCAAGTCGTGCGCACGGCCGACGGCGGCACCGAATATCCGTTCGAAGTCGCGGCGTTCCGCAAGTATTGTCTGCTGAACGGTTTCGACGACATCGGCCTCACGCTGCGTCACGCGGACAAGATCCGCCAATTCGAAGCGGAGCGTCTCGCGAAGCAACCGTGGCTGAACAATCGCCTCGTCCGTTAAGCGAAACCGTGAGGGCGTCAGGGGCGTGAAGTCCGCGCGCCAATGTCGGTTTGCGCCAGAAAATCCGAACAAAATCATCAAGGAATTCGCATGAAGATCGCAGTGTTGCCGGGCGACGGCATCGGTCCCGAAATCGTCAAGGAGGCCGTCAAGGTCCTGAACGTGCTCGGCGAGAAGTTCGAACTCGAAGAAGCGCCGGTCGGCGGCGTGGGCTACGAAGCGAAGGGCCACCCGCTGCCGGACTCGACGCTCGCGCTCGCGAAGGAAGCCGACGCGATCCTGTTCGGCGCGGTCGGCGACTGGAAGTACGACAAGCTCGAACGCGCGCTGCGCCCTGAGCAGGCGATTCTCGGTCTGCGCAAGCACCTGGAACTTTTCGCGAACTTCCGTCCGGCGATCTGCTACCCGCAACTGACGGGCGCGTCGTCGCTGAAGGAAGAGATCGTTTCGGGTCTCGACATCCTGATCGTGCGCGAACTGAACGGCGACATCTACTTCGGCGCGCCGCGCGGCGTGCGTACGTCGCCGGACGGCCTGTTCGCCGGCGCGAAGGAAGGCTTCGACACGATGCGCTATTCGGAACCCGAAGTGCGCCGCATCGCGCACGTCGCATTCCAGGCGGCGCAAAAGCGCGGCAAGAAGCTCACCTCGGTCGATAAAGCCAACGTGCTCGAAACGTCGCAGTTCTGGAAGGACGTGATGATCGACGTGTCGAAGGAATACGCGGACGTCGAACTGTCGCACATGTACGTCGACAACGCCGCGATGCAGCTCGTGAAGGCGCCGAAGTCGTTCGACGTGATCGTGACCGGCAACATGTTCGGCGACATCCTGTCCGACGAGGCGGCCATGCTGACCGGCTCGATCGGCATGCTGCCGTCGGCATCGCTCGACAAGAACAACAAGGGCTTGTACGAGCCGTCGCACGGCTCCGCGCCGGATATCGCCGGCAAGGGCGTTGCCAATCCGCTCGCCACGATCCTGTCGGCCGCGATGATGCTGCGCTATTCGCTGAACAAGGCGGAGCAGGCCGATCGCATCGAAACCGCGGTGAAGAAGGTGCTCGAACAGGACTATCGCACCGGCGACATTCTCACGCCGGGTTGCAAGCAGATCGGCACCGCCGCGATGGGCGATGCCGTCGTGGCCGCGCTGTAAAACGCGTGCACCGCATGCGCTCGCAGAGCGAGGGCATGCGGTGGTCAGGTCAACGATACTGGCCTTTTAAAAACGCGAATCGGGCCTTGAAACAGGCCGATTTGCGCGTCATACGGCGAAGAACGCCGCCAGTTTTCCGTTTTCGTGTATATTCTTGTGATGGCTCAGATCTCCCAAATCTCCTCGATTTCCAAAATGCACGGCACAACGGCCCGTGCGATCGAGTTCGCCATTACCATCAAAACCATTACCCCGAAAACGATCACGAAGCGCTGATCGTCCGTCGTGCCCGCCCATCTTCCCCGCGCGGTCACTGCGGGCAAAGACGCGGGGAAGTTTCCATTCGAAGGGTATGAAGTCATGAACGTAGGTCTCGTAGGTTGGCGCGGCATGGTCGGCAGCGTCCTGATGCAACGTATGCAGCAGGAAGGCGATTTCGACTTGATCGAACCGGTGTTTTTCAGCACCAGCAACGCGGGCGGCAACGCGCCTTCGTTCGCCAAAAACGAGACCAGGCTCAAAGATGCGACAAGCATCGACGACCTGAAGAAGTGCGACGCGATCATTTCCTGCCAGGGCGGTGACTACACGAACGAAGTGTTCCCGAAGCTGCGCGCGGCGGGCTGGAACGGCTACTGGATCGACGCGGCATCGTCGCTGCGCATGAAGGACGACGCGGTCATCATTCTCGATCCGGTCAACCTCGACGTGATCAAGAACGCGCTCGTCAAAGGCCAGAAGAATTTCATCGGCGGTAACTGCACGGTCAGCCTGATGCTGATGGCATTGGGCGGCCTGTTCCGCGAAAACCTCGTCGACTGGATGACGGCCATGACTTATCAGGCCGCATCCGGCGCGGGCGCGCAGAACATGCGCGAATTGCTGTCGCAAATGGGCACGCTGCACGGCGCGGTGAAGAACGAACTGGCAGACCCGGCTTCGGCGATTCTCGACATCGACCGCCGCGTGCTCGAAGCGATGAACAGCGACAGCATGCCGACCGACCACTTCGGCGTACCGCTCGCGGGCTCGCTGATTCCGTGGATCGACAAGGATCTCGGCAACGGCATGTCGAAGGAAGAGTGGAAGGGCGGCGCGGAAACCAACAAGATCCTCGGCAAGCCGGCCATGGGCACGCCGGGTTCGATTCCCGTCGATGGTCTGTGCGTGCGGATCGGCGCAATGCGCTGCCATTCGCAAGCGCTCACGATCAAGCTGAACAAGGACGTGCCGCTCGACGAAGTGAACAGCATCCTCGCGTCGGGCAACGACTGGGTCAAGGTTGTGCCGAACGAACGCGAAGCGTCGATGCGCGATCTGTCCCCGGCGGTTGTCACCGGTACGCTGACGGTGCCGGTCGGCCGCGTGCGCAAGCTCGCGATGGGCGGCGAGTATCTGTCGGCCTTCACGGTCGGCGATCAGCTGCTGTGGGGCGCGGCTGAACCGCTGCGTCGTATGCTTCGCATTGTGCTCGACAAGTAAAGTAAACTACGCGCTCACGACGCGTAGACAACTCAAGAAGCGTCGCGCTTGCGCGGCGCTTTTTCATTGTGTGCTCCGATCATCTTGTCTCTTTCCACTCGCAAAAAAGGCTGCGCGCTGACGCGCCCAGGAGTCCCGATGAACTTTCGACGCTCCGCTCTTCGGGCTATGTCCATTCGTCACGAGAAGGTGCGATTCAGCAGCCGTCCGGCGGCGATGGCCGCTTGTGCCACTTTCGCCCTTGCGCTGCTCGGCGGTGGCGCGGGCAATGCGCTTGCCGCGCCGGCTAGTGCCACGAGCGCGCCGGATGCCGCTTCCGCTGTCAGTTCCACTACCGCTGTCGTTGCTGTCGCTGCGGGCTCTCAGTACACCGTACACGCAGGGCAGTCGCTGAACGATGTCGCGATCGCTATTACGCAGTCGCATGACCGGGCGGTACTCGCGCGCGCTACGCACGCATTGTTCGACACGAATCCGGCCGCGTTCATGAATCACGATCCGAGCCGGATGCGTGTAGGAGCGGTGTTGATCGTGCCGGCGCTCGATGCGTCGGGGGCCTTGGCGGTTTTGTCGACTGGGGCCGCGGCAGGGGCGTCGGAGTCCACGGCGGCTGCGCCCGCTTCCGCGCCGACTGCCGCGCAGGCTGCCGCGAGCACGGCGAGTGCAGTCGCGCAGGTCAACGCCGCCGCCGCGAGTGCGGCCAGCGCGGCGGCTCAAGCGACGACGCCAGCCGCATCCACGGTTTCCGGCGCGGCCAGCGCGGCGGTATCGACCGGCGCGGCGGCGGGCGGTGCGGTTTCGTCCGCGCCAGTGGCCGGTTCGGCGCCGGTGGCGACGAGTGGCACGCGGGAATGGGCCGGATCGATTCAACCGGCGGCGAGCGCGCCCGCGGGACAAGCACCGGCGGCCGCGACCGCGGCCGCGCAGGCGGCTTCGCAGCCGCATCCGCAGGTGTCGAGTCTGCAGCAATTACTGGCGCTGAAAAACCGCGTGCTGATGGAGTTGCAGAAGCACGGTATCGGCGGGGCGCCCGTCGCTTCAGGCCCAACGCCGACGAGCGCTGCGCAGCCGGCACCGGCAGGTTCCGCGGCGACCGTGGCCGTGGCGCCGGAGCACGCGAATGTGACGACGTCGCCGTCGAATGAGGGCGGCATCTCTCAGCGCGATTTGAGCATCGCGGCGGCCGTGGGCGCGGCACTGATCGTTCTGCTCGCTGCTCTGCGCATGGGTCGCCACAAGCGCGATAACGAGGCCGCGGCACGGGCTGCCCAGGCAACTGATGCAGAAATAGCGAGATCCGCGCGTGAGGCCGATTCGCGCAATGGCAGCGCGGCGGAGGGGCAGGCGGCGGTCACGGAAGGATCGGACGCGCAAGATCAAGAGGTTGCACGGCAGGCCGTAGCAGCAGAGCATGCGGCTGCGGAACGTGCGGCAGCCGAACAGGCAGCGGCAGAAAGCGCGGCTGCGGAACGTGCAGCAGCCGAGCAAGCCGCAGCAGAAAGCGCGGCAGTCGAACGTGCAGCAGCCGAGCAAGCCGCAGCGGAAAGTGCAGCAGCCGAACAGACGGCAGCGGAGCGAGCCGCAGCAGAGCGAGCAGCGGCCGGAGAACACGCCGCGGCGGAACGCGCAGCAGCGGAACAAGCAGCAGCGGAACAAGCAGCAGCGGAACAAGCAGCAGCCGAACAAGCAGCTGCCGAACAAGCAGCAGCACGCGTCGCCGCCGAACATGCGGAAGCGGAACGCATCGCAGCGGAACGCATCGCAGCAGAACGCAGCGCACCCGAGCGCGCCGCAGAAGAACAGGCGGCACAGCAAGCAGACACGCCCGAACCTACTGCACTAACGGCGCCACTCGCCAGCATCCCGCTACCCAGCCAAAGCGAACTGTCCAGCGAACCACCGGCGGTCGCACCCGCCCATGACGAGACGCTGCGCTCCGCCGCGACGGCCGCCAATCTCGCCGCCGCGGCAGAACTCGGCGCCGACGCGTTGCCGCTGGGACCGCTCGAACCGGTTGGCGCCGCGACGCAGGACGAGAACGCGCATCGCCTGCAATGGGACGAGGAACCCACAGAAAGTCCGACCGCAGAGAAAACGACAGGCACGACGACAACCCCGAGCCCAAGCGCCGCGGAACCGCCCTCGACAGCGTCGCACACCGCGACGGCCGAACCGCAGTCCCCCTTGAACGTTCCACCCCCAGTGATCGATTTCACGCAACATCAGATCGAACCGCGCGCCACTACGTCGTTCGGTCAGCCGTTCAGCGACATCCCCGTGCCGACGGAACCCGCGCTGTCCGCACCGACCGAGTTCCCGCGCGAGGCCGTCGACGCGTTCGGCAGCCTCAACATGCCGCTGCCGCCGCGCATCGACGTGCCCACCGTCGGCGAAGCGGAGCCTTCCACGTCGCTTTCGACGCAACCGGTCGCATCGCCCGACACGACCGCGCAGCAGGCCTTCGGCGTCCATGGCGCGGACGACGACGCCCCGCACATCGCCGACCAGATCGCCGCCGGCACAGCCGGCCACGGCGCCGTCGCGGGCCTCGGCGCGGCCGGCTTCGGCGCGCTGAAGCTCGACTTCGACCTCGAGTTGCCGCCGAGCCCGGCTCAGCCATTGCCGGCCTTCACACCGGCCGATCTCGGCCGCATCGCGCGCAACAAGCTGGAGTTGGCCTCCGAGTACATCGAGCTCGGCGATCTGGCGGGCGCCCGCGCGCTCATCAACGAAGTGATCGAAGCAAACGATCCAGCCACGCGCACCGAAGCCCGCGCGTTGCTTTCGACTCTCGCACCGCTGTCGTGAAGCGCATCGCATTAGGCGTGCAATACGACGGCGCCGCGTTCACCGGATGGCAGTCGCAGCCGCATGGCAACACGGTACAGGACGAGCTCGAACGGGCGCTGCGCGAATTCATGCGCACGCCCGTGCAGACGGTGGTCGCCGGCCGCACCGACCGCGGTGTGCATGGCTTGGGTCAGGTCGTGCATTTCGACACCGACCTCGATCGTCTCGAGATCTCCTGGGTGCGCGGCCCGAACGCGTTTCTGCCGAAGACGATCGGCGTGCAATGGGCCAAGCCGATGCCCGACGATTTTCACGCGCGGTTTTCGGCATTCGAGCGGACCTATTACTACGTGCTGTACGTAAGTCCGGTTCGCTCGCCGATGCTCACGACGCGCGCCGGCTGGGTGCACACGCCACTCGACGTCGACGCGATGCGCTCGGCCGCTGAGCACCTGATCGGCGAGCATGACTTTTCGGCGTTTCGTTCGTCGCAATGCCAGTCGAAGACGCCGTTCAAGCACCTGTACCAGATCGACGTCAAACGACAGGGTAACTTCGTGCATTTCCGCCTCCGCGCGAACGCGTTCCTGCATCACATGGTGCGCAACGTGATGGGCTGTCTGATCGAAATCGGCAGCGGCCGCCGCCCGGCCGCGTGGATGGCCGACGTGCTCGCGAGCCGTAGCCGCGATTGCGCGGCGCCGACCTTCATGCCCGACGGCTTGTACCTCGCGCAAGTGGGCTATCCTGAGCAATTCGGCGTGCCCGACCCGGCAACGGGCAGCGTGCCGTGGAGTAGCGTATGGACCGAACAACCGGAAACATGAAAGCAGCAGAGAACCCCGCCATTCAGACCGCCGCCACCGCCTTGCAAGGCGTGCCACATCGCACGCGCATCAAGCTGTGCGGACTATCGAAACCCGTCGACATTGCCCACGCGATCGACCTCGGCGCCGACGCGATCGGCCTCGTGTTCTATCCGCCGAGCCCGCGCTCGGTGAGCGTCGCGCAAGCGGTCGAACTCGTGCACGAGGTGCCGCCGTTCGTGTCGGTCGTCGGTCTGTTCGTCAACGCGACGCCGGAATGGGTTCACGAAGTCGCGAGCAACGTGAACCTGACGCTGTTGCAGTTCCACGGCGACGAGACGCCTGAGCAGTGCGAGGCGCTCGCCGGCGTTGCGGGTTTGCCTTGGTTGCGCGCGTTGCGAGTTGCGGCGGATACTCGAGCGGCCGATTTGGTAAAATCGGCATTCAACTATTCAGCAGCCAGTGGTCTTCTGTTCGACACCCATGTCGAAGGCTACGGCGGCGGTGGGAAGGTTTTCGATTGGTCACTTATTCCAGCAGAGCTCGCGCGTCGGGCCGTTTTGAGTGGTGGGTTGAACGCGCAAAACGTCAGTGATGCGATCCATCGCGTGCGCCCGTACGCGGTCGATGTCTCGAGCGGCATCGAAGTAGCGGGCGCCCGGGGCGTGAAGGATCACGCCCGGATGGCGGCGTTCGTACGCGCGGTGCGCGCTGCGGACGCTGAATGATTCAGGCTCGCGGGCGCTTTCCGATGAAAGCCGCGAGCCATCCTGAGAAAAGTGATCACCATGTACAACTTGCCTGACGAAAGAGGCCACTTCGGCCAATTTGGTGGTGTGTTCGTCGCCGAAACGCTGTTTTCCGCACTCAACGAGTTGCGTGAAGCGTACGAGAAATATCAGAAAGACCCGGAGTTCGTCGCCGAGTACGAGCGCGAATTGAAGTATTTCGTGGGTCGCCCGTCCCCGATTTATCACGCCCAGCGCTGGAGCGAATTGCTCGGCGGCGCGCAGGTTTATCTGAAGCGTGAAGACCTGAATCACACGGGGGCGCACAAGATCAACAACGTGATCGGCCAGGCGCTGCTCGCCAAGCGCATGGGCAAGCCGCGCGTGATCGCGGAAACCGGCGCCGGTCAGCACGGCGTGGCCACGGCGACAATCTGCGCGCGCTTCGGTATGGAGTGCGTGGTCTACATGGGCGCCGAGGACGTGCGCCGCCAGGCCGCGAACGTTTATCGCATGAAACTGCTCGGTGCGACGGTCGTGCCCGTCGAATCGGGGTCGCGCACGCTGAAGGACGCGCTGAACGAAGCGATGCGCGACTGGGTCACCAACGTCGAAAACACGTTCTACATCATCGGCACGGTTGCGGGTCCGCATCCGTACCCGATGATGGTGCGCGACTTCCAGCGAGTGATCGGCGACGAATGCCGCGTGCAGATGCCAGAACTCGCTGGCCGCCAGCCGGACGCCGTCATCGCGTGTGTTGGCGGCGGTTCGAATGCGATGGGGATCTTTTACCCGTATATCGACGATAGTTCCGTGCAGTTGATCGGCGTCGAAGCGGCCGGCGACGGCCTCGAAACGGGTCGTCACGCGGCATCGCTGATCGGCGGTAGTCCCGGCGTGTTGCACGGTAACCGCACGTATCTGCTGCAAGACGAAGACGGCCAGATCATCGAGACGCATTCGGTGTCGGCAGGCCTCGACTACCCGGGCGTCGGCCCCGAGCATGCGTGGCTAAAAGAGAGCAATCGCGCCCAATACGTAGGCATCACCGACGAAGAAGCCCTGAAGGCGTTCCACGATTGCTGCCGCATCGAGGGCATTATTCCTGCGCTGGAGTCGAGCCACGCGCTCGCTTACGCTACGAAACTCGCGCCGACCTTGTCGAAAGACAAGATTCTGCTGGTCAACCTGTCGGGCCGCGGCGACAAGGACATGCACACGGTCGCTGAGCGATCGGGTATCCAGTTCTGAGCCGCGACGATGCGCGACGAGTTCGACGAGCCGCAGCCGGCGATTGAATCCACGAATCCGGCCGCCGAAGTCCCGGCGGCCGCGGCATCCGCACCGCTGCTGGCGCAGGTACCGGCCGGAATTCAGCTGTTGAACCGCGATTTTCTAACCGATGTAGCGAACATTCCCGATGAGTCGATCGACCTGATCGTCTGTGATCCGCCTTATGGGTTGGGGAAGGACTATGGCAACGACTCGGACATGCGCACGGGCGAGGAATTTCTCGTCTGGACGCGCGGCTGGCTCGAGCTCGCTGTACCGAAGCTCAAGCCAACAGGGTCGCTCTATATCTTCTGCACCTGGCAATACGCGCCGGAAATCTTCAGTTTCCTGAAGACGAAACTCACGATGGTCAACGAAATCATCTGGGACCGGCGCGTGCCGAGTATGGGCGGCACCACGCGCCGTTTCACGTCAGTGCATGACAACATCGGTTTTTTCGCGGTGTCGAAGGACTACTTCTTCGATCTCGATCCCGTCCGCATCCCGTACGATGCAGTCACGAAGAAGGCGCGTTCGCGAAAGTTGTTCGAAGGAAGCAAGTGGTTGGAGGTTGGCTATAATCCGAAGGATGTCTGGTCGGTATCGCGTCTGCATCGGCAGCATGCCGAGCGCGTTGCGCATCCAACCCAGAAACCTCTGGAAATCGTCGAGCGGATGGTACTGTCCAGCTGCCCGAAGGGCGGCCGCGTGCTCGACCCATTCATGGGCAGCGGCACCACCGCAGTCGCTTGCGTCCGTCATCAGCGCGAATTCGTCGGCTATGAGATCAACGAGAGCTATTGTGCGATAGCGCGCGAGCGCGTCAGCGCCGCCGCTACGCCTGTTGCGCCCCGTCGGACCCGAGCCAGGCCAAAAGTGCAGCCGTCGACCGAAGTGCAGTGAAAAGCGCGAGATGCGCCGCTAAGTTCGCTGAAAAGCGCGCGGCAATGGGCGCGCAATAGCCCTAATTCGAGAGTACTTCCATGTCCCGTATCAAGAACATGTTTGCCGCGCTGTCCGCCCAAGGTAAGAAAGGCTTGATCCCGTTCATGACCGCTGGCGACCCGGACCCGGCTCGCACGGTCGAGTTCATGCACGCCCTCGCCGCCGGCGGCGCCGATGTGATCGAACTAGGCGTGCCGTTTTCCGACCCAATGGCAGACGGTCCTGTCATTCAGCAGTCGTCTGAACGCGCGCTCGCGAAGGGCGTGTCGCTACGCCATGTGCTGGCAGACGTCAAACGCTTCCGCGAAGCCGACGACAAAACCCCGGTCGTGCTGATGGGCTATGCGAATCCGATCGAGCGAATGGGCGCCGAGGCCTTCGCGAAAGCCGCGAAGGAAGCCGGTGTCGATGGCGTGCTGGTGGTCGACTATCCGCCTGAAGAGTGCGCAAACTTCGCGGAACAGATGCAATCTGCCGGGATCGATCCGATCTTTTTGCTCGCGCCGACTTCAACCGACGAACGTATCGCCGAAGTCGGCCGCATCGCTAGCGGCTACGTCTACTATGTGTCGCTGAAAGGGGTCACCGGTGCCGCAAATCTGGACGTTTCCAGCATCGCGAGTAAAATCCCGGCCATCAAGTCGCGCGTCCCCCTGCCGGTGGGCGTCGGTTTCGGCATTCGCGACGCGCAAACGGCGCGTGCGGTGGGCGAGGTGGCCGATGCCGTCGTGATCGGCAGCCGTATCGTTCAATTGCTCGAACAGGCGGCGCCCGACGCCGCTGCCGAGACCCTCACGCGTTTCGTTGCCGAGGTGCGCGAGGCGCTCGATAGCGTTGCGACTGCCCGATAACAGTTATTTTTTGTCGCGGTAACGTGAGCGGCGGGCTCGTCCCGCCGTTCGCGCGACTGCTGACCCAGAAGGATTCCCTATGAGCTGGCTCGATAAGCTGCTGCCGCCGAAAATCAAACAAACCGACCCGAAAAACCGCAAGGGAATTCCGGAAGGCCTGTGGATCAAGTGCCCGTCGTGCGAAGCCGTGCTGTATCGCAACGACGTCGAGGCCAATCTGCATGTTTGCCCCAAGTGCGACCATCACATGCGCATCGGCGCACGTGAGCGGCTCGACAGCCTGCTCGATCCGGAAGGCCGCTACGAAATCGGCCAGGAAATCGTTCCGGTCGACGCGCTGAAGTTCAAAGATAGCCGCAAGTACCCTGAGCGCATTAAAGAGGCGATGGACGAAACCGACGAGACCGACGCAATGGTCGTGATGGGCGGCGCGATTCACACGCTGCCGGTCGTCGTGGCGAACTTCGAGTTCTCGTTTATGGGCGGCTCGATGGGTTCGGTGGTCGGCGAGCGTTTCGCGCGCGGCGCGCAGAACGCGCTCGAACAGAAAGTGCCGTTCATCTGCTTCACCGCTTCGGGCGGCGCGCGGATGCAGGAAAGCTTGCTGTCGTTGATGCAGATGGCAAAGACCACCGCGATGCTCACGAAGCTGGCGGAAGCCAGGCTGCCATTCATCTCGGTGCTGACCGACCCGACGATGGGCGGCGTGTCCGCGAGTTTCGCATTCCTCGGCGACGTCGTGATCGCCGAACCGAAGGCGCTGATCGGCTTTGCTGGTCCGCGCGTGATCGAACAGACCGTGCGCGAGAAACTGCCGGAAGGCTTCCAACGCGCCGAGTTTCTGCTGCAAAAGGGCGCGATCGACATGATCGTCGATCGTCGCAAGCTGCGCGAAGAGATCGCGCAATTGCTGGCGCTGTTGAGCCATCAGCCGGCGGACGCGGTCGCGTAAAAGCCGGGCAGCACCGCATTTGCCGCTCTTTCGCCGCGCTGTCGAAGACGCGGCGGAGCCAGAGAAGCAATCAAAAAAATAGCGCGCCGCGTGAGCAATCAAGCGGCGCGCTGTCATTTCCAGGATAATTACCGTCGCCTGCGATGCGGCAGCGGTCGAAGCCGAAGCTGGCGCGGTTCAAGGCGCGGGTTTGTGCGCATAAACCGCGCAACGGCCTACGCCCATGACTGGCGACCCTCGACCCTCGACCGCAACCGCCTGACCAGCACCCTTCGCAGCACTGCAGAACCGAACTACCGCGACTCACTCAAGATTCACCCGATGACGACATTCCCCACTCTCGACGCGTGGCTCACGCACCTTGAATCCGCGCATCCGGTCGGCATCGACATGGGTTTGGGCCGCGTCTCCCAGGTGCGTGATGCGATGCAGCTATCGTTTGCGTGCCCGATCATCACGGTCGGCGGCACGAACGGCAAAGGCTCGACCTGCGCGATTCTCGAAGCGATCCTGCTGCGCGCGGGCTATACGGTCGGCTGCCACACGTCGCCGCATCTGCTGTCGTTCAACGAGCGCGCGCGCATCAATGGGGCAATGGCAAGCGACGCAGATCTGCTGCCGCACTTCGAAGCCGTCGAGGCCGCGCGCCAGAGCCTGGCCAAACCGGTCACGCTGACCTACTTCGAATTCACGACGCTAGCGATCATGAGCCTGTTCGCGTCGCGCGGCCTCGACGCGGTGATTTTCGAAGTTGGCCTCGGTGGCCGTCTCGACGCGGTCAATATCCTCGACACCGACTGCGCGATCATCACGAGCATCGATATTGACCACACCGACTATCTCGGCGACACGCGCGAAAAAATCGCGTTCGAAAAAGCCGGTATCTTCCGTCCCGGCAAGCCCGCGATTTGCGCGGACCCGGTGCCGCCGCAATCGTTGATCGATCACGCGGAAAAGATCGGGGCGCAATTGTGGTTGTTCGGCCGCGATTTCCGTTACGAAGGCCAGGCCGGCAGCGAGCGACAGCAGTGGAGCTATGTCGGCCCGACGCTGCGGCGCTCGGCGCTCGCGTATCCATCGCTGCGCGGCGCGAATCAGCTGATCAACACGTCGGCGGCGCTGGCCGGGCTCGAAGCTTTGCGCGACCGTCTGCCGGTGTCCGCGCAGGACATCCGGCTCGGCATCGCCAACGTGGATCTTCCGGGCCGTTTCCAGGTACTGCCGGGCAAGCCGTCCATCGTGCTCGACGTCGGCCACAATCCGCATGCCGCCGCGGTGCTCGGGCAGAACCTCGGCAACATGGGCTTTTTCCCGTACACATATGTGGTGTTCGGCGCGATGCGCGACAAGGACATCGCCGGCGTGCTAAGTCATCTGAAAGGCGAGATCGATCACTGGTGCGTGACCGACCTGCCGACCCCGCGCGCCGCGTCCGCGCAAGAGCTGGAAACCGTGTTGCGCGAGCTGGGTGTGGAAGACGGCGCCGACAGCAGCGTCATGCGTTATGCGACGCCGGCGCAGGCTTTCCAGGACGCGCTAAAACGTGCGTCAGAGAATGATAGAATCGTCGTTTTCGGCAGTTTCTATACGGTAGCGGGTGTGATGGCCTACCGGAAATCGCAGCAACACTGAGCGGGCACCAGGCTCGAACCAAGCGATTCATGGGAATTTTCTCGTTCGGCAAGAAAGACGACGCGCCCAGCCGGCGCGGCGCAAACACCAGTTCCAATCGGGCCACCCGGGGTGAACGCGTCGAGCGGCGCACCCGCCGCACCGAGCGCACCGTCGCTGCAGATGCAATGCTGCTCGACCCCACGCTGCCGGAAAAGCAGCGCGCGCGCCGCCGGCTCGTCGGCGCAATCGCACTGGTTGTCGCGGCGGTGATCATCCTGCCGATGGTGTTGGACTCGCACCCCAAGCCCGTCACCGACGACATCTCGATCGACATTCCGAACCGGCCCGCGCCGAAGCTCTCCAGATCCACCGCCAACGAAGACGTGCAGGGCGGCGTCGCGCTGGACAATCCGCCGGCCGCCGACACGGGCGTGGCTGCGTCCGGCCTCGCGCCGGCGACGAGCGCGGCGACCACGGCGGCAGCCTCGGCCTCCGCCGCCAAATCGACGCAATCGACCGCAGCGAAACAAGGCGCGACCCCCTCCGCCGCAACTGGCGCTGTTACCGCCGCGACGCCGAAGCCCGCCGCGAAGCCGCAAACGCAATCGCTCGCAGCCAACACCGCGCCTGCTGTCCCCGCCAAACAGACGAAGGCACCCGCCACCACACCGTCGGCGTCGGCCGACGACGAAGCGAACACGGCCACCGCCAGCGCCGACGCGAACTCCGGCACGCCGGCCTCGCCGCCGGGCAACCGTTTCGCGGTGCAGCTCGGCGCCTTCTCGAACGAAGCGAACGCGCGCAATTGGGCCGCGAAGTTGAAAGCGGCAGGCGTGCCCACATATACGGAACATAGGAAGCAAGCCGACGGCTCGACGCTGACATTGCTGCGTGCAGGCCCGTTCGCCGACCGCGCCGCGGCCACCGCCGCTGTCGCGAAGGTCCGCGAGGCGGGCCTCGTGTCGGGCTCGAACGGCGGCAGAGCACAGTAAGCGAGCGATGTTCACTGCCTTCGACTACGCTGTAATGGCGGTGATTGGTTTGTCGGCGCTGCGAGGCGCCTGGCGCGGTTTGCTGTCGGAGGTGTTTGGTTTGATCGGCTGGGTCGCGGCGTTTTTCATCGCTTGCGAGTTCGTGGGCTACGTGGTCCCGTATATCCCGTCTACTTGGCCAGGCGGCGCGTTGACGCAGTGGCTGCTGGCTTTTTCGCTCGTGGTGATCGGCGTAGTGCTGGTCACGAGCGTGGTGAGCGCGCTGCTCAGCCGCCTCGTGCAGGTCACGGGACTGGGTGGTGCGGACCGCTCGCTCGGTTTGATGTTCGGCCTCGTGCGTGGGGTCGTTCTGGTGCTGATTCTGGTCGCCCTCGCAGGCTTGACCAAACTGCCCAAAGAGGAATTCTGGCGCAACGCGCTGCTTCGTCCGTATGCGGTTGCGGGCGTACGCGCAATGAAACCGCTGCTCCCCGAGGCGCTCGCCGCTTACGTCCATGTGGACGATTCGGGCGCCCCGAGCAATGCGCAACAGGACTCCGGCGCATACCGGCTGCCTTGACGTCGTAGCGCGTGCCGTCGCATGAAAGCGCGGGCGCGGTCGCAGGCACCGGTCGCCATCACGAATTTCGTACCTTTGAAGGACATGCCATGTGCGGCATCGTAGGCGTAGTTTCCCATTCCCCGGTCAACCAGCTGATCTATGACAGCCTGCTGCTTCTGCAGCATCGCGGTCAGGACGCCGCCGGCATCGCGACGGCGAACGGCAGCAATTTCCACATGCACAAGGCCAACGGCATGGTGCGCGACGTGTTCCGCACGCGCAACATGCGCAGCCTGCCGGGCACGACGGGCATCGGCCAGGTCCGTTACCCGACCGCCGGTTCGGCGTCGAGCGAAGAAGAAGCGCAGCCGTTCTACGTGAACGCGCCGTTCGGCATCATCCTCGCGCATAACGGCAACCTCACCAACTGGCAGCAACTGAAAGATGAGATGTTCCGCATCGATCGCCGCCACGTGAACACCAATTCCGATACTGAAGTGCTGCTCAACGTGCTCGCGCACGAGCTGCAACTGTCGAGCTCGGGTCTGCAGCTCGATCCGGCCGCGCTGTTCAAGGCGGTGTCGGGCGTGCATCGGCGGGTGCGCGGCTCGTATGCGATCGTCGCGTTGATCGCTGGCTACGGCCTGCTTGGTCTCCGCGACCCGTTCGGCATCCGTCCGCTGTGCCTCGGCAAACGGGAAACGGCTGACGGCGTCGAGTGGATGCTGGCGTCGGAATCGGTGGCGATCGAAGGTGTCGGTTTCGAATTCGTGCGCGACGTGCAGCCGGGCGAGGCGATTTTCATCGACGCCGAAGGCCAGCTGCATTCGCAGCAATGCGCGACGACCACGAGCCTGAACCCCTGCATCTTCGAACTCGTGTATCTGGCGCGTCCGGATTCGGTGCTCGACGGCGTGCCGGTCTACAACGTGCGTCTGCGCATGGGCGACTACCTCGCCGAGAAGATCAGGCGCGAGCTGCCCGACGTCGCAATCGACGTGGTGATGCCGATTCCCGATTCGTCGCGCCCGGCCGCGATGCAGGTTGCGAAGAAGCTCGGCGTCGAGTATCGCGAGGGCTTCTTCAAGAACCGCTATGTAGGCCGTACCTTCATCATGCCGGGGCAGGCGGTGCGCAAGAAGTCGGTGCGCCAGAAGCTGAACGCGATGAACATCGAGTTCAAGGGCAAGAACGTGCTGATCGTCGACGACTCGATCGTGCGCGGCACGACGTCGCATGAAATCGTGCAGATGGCGCGCGATGCGGGCGCGAACAAGGTGATTTTCGCGTCGGCGGCGCCGCCGGTGAAATTCCCGAACGTCTACGGCATCGATATGCCGACGCGCGGCGAACTGGTCGCGCACGGCCGCTCGGACGAGGAAGTTGCGCGCATGATCGGCGCGGATCACCTCGTGTATCAGGACGTCGATGCGCTGAAGCAGGCGGTGCGCGATATCAATCCGGCGCTGAAGGAGTTCGAGGCTTCGTGCTTCGACGGCAACTACGTGACCGGCGACATCACGACCGAATACCTCGACCGCATCGAAAGCGCGCGTCTCGCGCCGTCGTCGCAATCGGATCGCGATGCCGCGAGCGAAGCGATCGACGGTGGCGGCCCGGCGCGTTCGCAGCTGCATCTGCAACTGTCGGTGGGTTGAGCGTACACACCGCGCCCCGAGCGCATTAACATGTTGGCTTGCGTCGATTTGATCTCAGCTTGCGGACGCGGGGCAACCCGAAACAGCTAAAGCGAAGGGCGGAACGCGACAGTCGTCCGCCTTGGCTCCAGCCTCCCCGTACATGAAGCCCGCTTATGCCGACGCAAAAGCGGGTTTTTTTGTTGCTGCCTCGTTTAGCCACGGAAGCAGCCACGGAAACCTGGAGACCAGAACCAACATGGACGACTTCCACAACTTTGACTTCGACACGCTGGCCGTTCGCTCGGGCACCGTGCGCAGCGATGTCAACGAGCACTCGGAAGCGATCTTCCTGACATCGAGCTTCGTGTTTGCGAGCGCCGCGAGCGCCGCGAGCGCCGCGGACGCCGCCGAACGCTTCAGGAACTCAGAGGACTATTTCACGTACTCGCGCTTCTCGAACCCGACCGTGTCGATGTTCCAGGAGCGTCTGGCTGCGCTCGAAGGCGGCGAGGCCTGCATCATCATGGAAAAGGTGTTTCCGTTCGTACGCAGCGCCGGGCCGACGCTGTCCGCGTTCAACGTGTGGGTACTGTTGAAAGGCATGGAAACGTTGTCGCTGCGCGTCGAGAAGCAGTCGGCGAATGCGCTCGAAATCGCGCGCTGGCTCGAATCGCATCCTCAGCACGCGCTCGCGATGCGTCAGCAGAAGTTGGGCGGCGCGATCGTATCGTTCGAATTGAAGGGCGACACGCCCGAGCAGATGCGTATGAACGCATGGCGCGTGATCGACGGCACGAAAGTCTGCTCGATCACCGGCAACCTGGGCGACACGCGTACGACGATCACGCATCCGGCGACGACCACGCACGGCCGCATTACGCCCGAAACGCGCGCGGCGGCGGGCATCAGCGAAGGTCTGATCCGGCTTGCGGTGGGGCTTGAAAACGCGGGCGATATCCGTGCGGATCTGTCCGCGCCACCTCCGCCGCGCTCAGTGCCGCAACGCGCGCCACTGCCCGGGCGCCAGCCCGAAACGCCGCGTGAACGCGTGCGTGTAAGCGCTCTGATCGCCGAAGCCGATCTCGAGCGCGATATCGGTCAACGAAAGACGCGCGTCCGCAAGCAGCGTGATCGACGTGTCGAGCCGCAGCCGCTGCAAATAGCGATGCGGCGTCTCGCCGAACGCATCGATAAACAGTTGATGAAAACGCCGCATGCCGAAACCGCAGTGCGCGGCGAGGTCCGCGATCTTCAGCGGCTCGGACAGATGCGCGCGCAGCCAGCGGTCGATGCGCGCGAAATCGAGACGAACGCCTTCGCTCTGCACACCGGCAAGCGCCCCGGAATCGGCGACAAGCGCGGCGCCCAGGCGTGCCGCAGCATCCCAATGAAAGCGACGGTGACCGAAGGCATTATCTTGCGCTTCGCCCACGCCGCCCGCAGCATGCGCGGCAATCGCGCGCACGAGCTGTGCGAGCGACGGATCAACGGCCACGGCGCGCGCGCGCTCGAACAACCGCTCGGGCACCGCCAGCGACGCCGCAGGCAAATCGAGCACGAGCTGCCGGTTGGTGCCGACACCCGCATAATCGTGCCGCGCGCCGGCCGGGATCAGCCATGCGGAGCCGGCGTCGATCTGCTCGGCGACGCCGTCAACCGCCATCACCATTGCGCCGTCGAGCCCCAGCACGACCTGGTGGAAGTCGTGCACGTCCGACGCTTCGATCGCGCCATAGCAGCGCAGCGAAACGTTGGGGGCGGCGACGGCGGCGTGGCTCACGACAATACTCAGACGTGACTCAGACTTCGAGCAGTTCGACTTCGAACACGAGCGTCGCGTTCGGCGGAATCACCCCGCCCGCGCCGCGCACGCCGTAGCCGAGTTGCGGCGGAATGGTCAGCTTGCGCTTGCCGCCGACCTTCATGCCTTGCACGCCTTCGTCCCAGCCCTTGATGACCATGCCGCCGTCCAGCACGAACGCGAACGGGTCATTGCGGTCCTTGCTCGAATCGAACTTCTGGCCGTCGGTCAGCCAGCCCGTGTAATGCACGGTCACGGTCTTGCCGGCCACGGCTTCGGCGCCGGTGCCTTCCACGAGATCTTCGTACTTCAGGCCGGATTCGGTCGTCACAGTCGACATGCGTTGCTCCTCAGATCAAAACGTAAAACCGACATTGTAGGCGCGTTGACGTCGATCGCGGAGTCGGGTCCGGTTCCGCGCATGGCATGCGGATTGCATCCCGCGTTGCGATTCGGCCTCGACTGGCCGGTCCGAACGGGATGCCTATAATGAGGCTTCCCCCCCATCATCCAGCATTGCCTGAGAGGACTCGATCGTGCCTACGTCACCCAACGGGACTGCTGGCGCCCAGCCGGCGTCGGCCGGCTTCGTCATCACCGAACGCAGCGCGCTGCTGCGCGCGGAAACCGCGTTGTTCATGCGCGATCACGTGCTGTCGCAGGTGTCGCACGACCTGCGCGGTCCGTTGAATGCGATTCATAGCTGGGCGTACGTGCTCGAGCGCAAGCTCGACGCGAACGATCCCAATTCGCAGCGCGCGATCACCGGCATTCGCAGCGGCGTCGATCAGCAGGTGAAGCTGCTCGAGACGATCGTCGATGCGACGCGCGCCGAAACGAAATCGCTCGCGCTCACGTATGAACCCTTTCCGCTGCATCCGCTACTCGACGAAACCGTCGAGGAAGTCCGCGCCGGCCTCGCCCGCGCGCGCGGCGTCGAAGTGCGGCTCGACTCGCAGATCGCCACCGAGCAACTGAACGGCGACCGCGCTCGGCTCGCCGCCGCGGTGTGGCTGATGCTGACGTTCGCCGTCGAAGCGAGCGCGCGGGGCACCGAGGTCGCACTGGCCGCGCGCGCGGACAACGGCACATGGCATGCGAGCGTCGCGTACGAGCCGAACGAGGCCGCGTTGAACGACGCCGCGCTGCCGCATGTGCTCGAAGCGTTCGCGCGCAAGCAGGCGGGCGAACCGCGCGAGGCGAAGCGCATCGCGTGGGTGTTCGCGTTGTGCAAACGCGTCGCGGAGGCGCACGGCGGAAGCTTCGAGCAAAGCGATACGACGGAAGCGGACGGCGTCACCGCGACCCCCGCCACGCTCGTGCTGCGCGTGCCGTTCAGCGCGGCGGCGCCGAAATGAGCGTCGCGCGCGAATGCGTTGGCGCACAATCAAGAATTCATCGAGCTTTCAGCGCCTATACTGACAACTTTTGTTGCCGGAGCCCGTCGCTTTGATCCAGGTTGTCGCTCTTATCGGTGCAATGTTTCTGGTTGCACTCAACGGCTTTTTCGTCGCCGCCGAATTCGGTCTGGTCAAACTGCGGCAGACCCGCGTGCAAAGCCTTGCCACCCAGCATGGCATGCGCGGACGTCTGCTCGCGAAGGTGCACGGACAGCTCGACGCGTATCTGTCGGCGTGTCAGCTCGGCATCACGCTCGCGTCGCTCGGCCTCGGCTGGATCGGCGAACCGGCGTTCGCGCAACTGCTGATGCCGCTTTTCACCGTGATCGGCGTCGAGTCCGAGAAGCTGATGCATGGCATTTCACTGTTCTTCGCGTTTTCGTGTATTTCGTTCCTGCATATCGTGGTCGGCGAACTCGCGCCGAAGTCGCTCGCGATTCGCGAGGCGGAGAAAATTTCGCTGTGGGCCGCGACGCCGCTGTACGGTTTCTACTGGGCCATGTACCCGGCCATCTGGCTGCTCAACACGAGCGCGAACGCGGTGCTGAAGGCCGCGGGGCTCGATACCGACCAGGGTCACGACTCGCATTACTCGACCGAGGAACTCAAGCTGATCCTGCGCGGCCGCCGCGCGAACGTCGCGAGCGAACTCGGTGCGTCGACCGGCGCGTACAGCCAGGACGAATGGAACACGATCGCGCACTCGCTCGACTTCTCGCGAATGACCGTATCGGACCTGATGCGGCCGTCGCATGAAATGGTGTGCCTGCGGCGCGATCTGCCGTTGCGAGACAACATGCAGGTGGTCGCGCGGCACCGCTTCAGCCGCTATCCGCTGTTCGAGGATGCATCCGGCGAACGCGTGGCCGGCATGATCCATCTGAAGGACCTGCTGCTCGCGCGCCAGGCGGGCAGCACGCTCGACGACCTGTCGCGCTACGTCCGCCCCGTGCAGTACGTGAAGCCGGACATGCCGGCGCTCGAACTGTTCCGGCGCTTTCGCAAGGGCGCGCCGCACTTCGCGCTGGTCGGCCACAAGAACGCGAAACCGATCGGCTTCCTGACGCTCGACAACCTGCTCGGCGCGCTGGTCGGGCAGATCCACGATGAATTCCGCCAGGGCGACGCCGACTGGACCCGCATGGACGACGGCACGCTGATGGGCAAGGGCAGCTTGCCGGTGGTGTCGCTCGAACGCGCACTGGGTATCGACATCGATGAAGGCAAGGCCGAATCGGTGGGCGGGCTCGTGATCCAGGCGCTCAACGATCTGCCGAGCGAAGGGCAGCGCGTCGAGTTCGAAGACTTCGACGTCGTGGTCAAGAAGATGAAGGGACCGCGCATCGTGCTCGTGCGGGTGTATCCGAAGCTGTTCGACGACGAGGGCGGTTGAGGGCCGAGCCAACCCGAAGCCTCAACCCTTTTTAGCCGCCTCAGCTTCGAGGCACCCCATCCTCCACCAACACCGCGACCGGCATCGCGGCGAGCGCGTCGCGCAGATACAGCAGCCCGTGATCGTCGACTTTCGGCGCGGCGGGGCTCAGCCAATCGAACAGCGCACGCGCCGACAGATCGGGCGGCATTTCGATGGCCGTATCCGCCCATTGCGCCGGCTCGACGAGCGGCAGACCAGCATCATCGCCAAGCAGTCGCGCGGCCAACCGGCTGGCAATCACCACGGCCCACGCATTGCCATGCCGCCGCGCGAACGCGATCACACTCGACGCATGCGCGCCGCGCACCGTGAGCGGCAGATACGCGCCCTGACTCAGTAGCTCCGGCAGATGCGCGCGCAACGCCAGCACGCGCTGGATCACCGCGAGCTTTACGCGCCCGTCGCGCCAGTCCGCCAGAAATTCCGACGGCGGCGTTTGCGTCTGTGGCAGCCACGCCTCGCGTTTCGCGAAATCGACGGGCCGCCGATTGTCCGGATCGACGAGGCTGAAGTCCCACAGCTCGGTGCCTTGATAAAGATCAGGGATCCCAGGCGACGCGACGCGCAACACCGTCTGCTGCAGGCTGTTGAGCGCGCCCGCGCGACCAATGCGCTCGACGAACGCCGACAGCTCCTTCAGAAAGGCGTCGCGCCGCTGCGGCGCAAGGATACCGAACAGGAATTCGCGGCAGCCGGCTTCGTAGGCTTCGTCGGGCGCAAGCCAGCTGGTTTGCAGCTTCGCCTCGCGCAGCGCCTTCAACTGCCATTGCGCGACGCGCTCGGCCAGCTCCTTGACGCCGGCTTCGTCGTCGGCGCGCAGCGGCGGCGGCCAGCAGCCCACCAGCGTTTGATACAGCATCGCCTCGGCGGCGGGGCCGGGAGCCCATGCGTCGCTCTTGTCCTGGCTCACGCTGTTGATCGGCGTGCCGTCGAGCGCTCGACGCTGCGGCGCGTTCAACGTCGACCATGCACGCAACGTCGCGCCCCATTCGTCGGCGATCTCGCTGAGCACCGCGAGCCGCGCGCGCACATCTTCACCGCGCTTGTGATCGTGCGTGGCGGTCGCAAGCATCGCATGAGGAAAACGTTGCGCGCGCTCGAGATTGCCCGCATGAAACTGCTCCACCGACAGCGCGAACTCGCCCGGGTCCGAGCCGACTTCGTTGCGCGACAGCAGACGGCCGTAGCGATAGCACGCGGTGTCCTCGATCGCCTTGGCGGCGACCGGCGCGGTCAGCTGCGAAAACAGTGTTTGCGCGCTGCGCCGGGACGAGCCCGCATGCGGCGGCGCTCCGCCGCCTTGCGCCTGCTGCTGCGACTGCGCGCCGGGCCGCGCGGGCGGGGCCTCTTCGGCGCTGCCGCCGAGCCACGCATTCACGCGCTCGAGCGCCGCATGGTCCGAGCGCGGCAGCGAAGCGCGCGCGCCCGCGAGCGCCTCCTCGAAATAGACGTTGTCGGCGGCGCTGCGCAGTCCGCCCAGCGGATACATGCGGTACACGGGGAAATGCACGACCAGTTCGGTCAGCGCGCGGCGCAGCGCCGGGTACGTGAAGTCGCGCGTGCTCAGCGAATCGCGTGCGATCCGATGCAGCGCGCGCGCCGCGCGGTCCAGTTCCGCCGAGAAGTTTTCCGCGAGAATCTTGCGCCGCGCCGCGTGCGCTTCATCGGCGAAGCGCGCGCTGCGGCCGGTGAGCTCGGCCCACGTACCGGCGAGCGGGTCCGCGCCGGCCGGATCGTGCAGCAGCGCGCCGACGTCGTTCATGAAGTCGTAGCCCGTCGTGCCGTCGACGGGCCAGTCGTCGCGCAACGGCTCGCCACGGCCGAGAATCTTCTCCACCACCACATACGGCGCGGTGTCGCGCAACTCGCTGAGCCGTTGGCGCAAACGCTGGCAGTATTCGCGCGGCTCGGCGAGCCCGTCGATGTGATCGATCCGCAAGCCGTCGACGAGCCCTTCGCGATAGAGGCGAAAGATCAGCGCGTGCACCGCCTCGAACACCTCGGGCCGCTCGACGCGCACGCCGGCGAGCGTCGAGATGTCGAAGAAGCGCCGCCAGTTCACTTCGTCGGAGGCGGTGCGCCACCACGCGAGCCGGAAATGCTGCCGCTCGAGCAGCCGATGCAGCCGGTCGCGCGTGACCGGATCCTCAGGCGCGTAAGTCTCCAGCACGAACTCGATCGCCGACTCGCCTTCGCGCGCGACGAACTCGCGCAGCGCGTCACGCGCCTCGGCGGCGCGTGGTTGGTCGGCGGGCTGCGTGGTGAGCCCCTGAAAGCGATTCGCGAGCGCGCTCAGATCGGCGCGGTCGGCGCCTTGCAGGATCGCCGCGTAATCGACCGGGCAGATCGGGAACACGTGCGGACCGTAGCCGATATGAAAGCGTCCGCTGTCGGCCGCGAAATGCAGCCCGATGCGGCCCGCCGCCAGTTCTTCGCCGTACGACGCGCCGAGCGTCGGCAGCAGCACCTTGCCGCGCAGCGCGGGATCGGGCGAATGCCAGTCGACGTCGAAATGACGCGCATACGCGCTGTGGCGGCCCCATTCGAGGATGTCGAGCCACCACGCGTTGCTCGACCCGCCGACGCCCATATGATTCGGCACCATGTCGACGATGAGCCCCATGTCGTGCGCGCGCAGCTTGTCGACGAGGTGCTTCAGGCCCGACTCGCCGCCGTATTCGGCACTGACCTCGGTGTAGTCGACGGTGTCGTAGCCGTGCATCGAGCCGGGCTCGGCCGTCGTGATCGGCGACGCGTACAGGTGGCTGATGCCGAGCGCGGCGAAGTAGTCGATGTGCCGCGCGGCGTCGTCGAACGTGAAGCCTCGATGGAACTGGAGGCGCAGTGTGGAGCGTGGAACGGTCATGGCGTGTCAGGCTCCGCGGAAGTGTTGGATGAACGCGCGGCGGCGCGGCGCGCGCCGTCGACGGCCAGCAGGCGGTCGGTGAACACGGGGTCGTCGAACATCGCGTCGACGGGCAGCGTCATGCGGCGGCGCCAGTTCGGATGTTCGTCGATCGAGCCCGGCAGGTTCGGCTGCTCGTCGAGCGCGAGCAGGTCTTCGAGCGGAAACGTGACGAGCGGCCCGGGTGTCGCGGCGACGAATGCGAGCGCTTCGTCGACCGGCGCGTTGTCGGCGTCCGGCGGCGCGACATCGGGCGCGGCCACGCCCGCTTGCTGGAACGCGCGCCACAAGTCGGTGCGCTGCTGCGCGCGCTCTTCGAGCGCCGCTTCCTCGGGATCGCGCCCGTCGGCGCGCGCCATCGTCTGGCCGATGCGGTTGCGCCACATGATGTCGCTGCCGCGCCACCAGCCGGCGACGGTCGGCAGATCGTGCGTGGTCGTCGTGCCGACCGCGTAGCGGTCCCAATCGGCCGGCGCCTTGAAGCCGTTGCCGTCGGGGGCGCCTTCGAACCACAGCACGCGAATCCCCTCGATGCCGTGCTCGTCGAGCCGCTCCCGAAACCCGGACGGCACGGTGCCGAGGTCCTCGCCGATCACGATCGAGCGATGCCGCCACGATTCGAGCGCGATCAGCCGCAGCAGGTCTTCGAGCGGATAGCGCAGATATGCGCCATTGCGCGCGCTTTCGCCTTCGGGCACGAGCCACAGACGCCGCAAGCCGAGGATGTGATCGATGCGGATGCCGCCGGCATGCGCGAACGCCGCGCGCAGCATGTCGATGAACGCGGCGAAGCCTTGTGTGCGCATCGCGCGCGGCGAAAAGGTCGTGAGTCCCCACGACTGGCCGGCCTGGTTGAAGAGATCGGGCGGCGCGCCGACCGACACGCCCTGCAGCATGTCGTCGGGATAGGACCATGCATGACTGCCGGCGCTGTCGCAACCCACCGCGAGATCGGCGATCAGGCCGACCGCCATGCCGGCTTCGCGCGCGGTGTGCTGAGCGTGCAACAGGCCGCGCGATGCCAGCCACTGCAGGAACAGATGAAAGTCGACCTCGTCGCGATGCGCGGCGGCGAACGCCTCGACTTCGGGGCTGCGTGGGTCGCGCAACGCATCGGGCCAGTTGCGCCAATGGCCGTCGCCGCCTTGCGCGAGCTGCGCGGCCTGCAGCGCTTCGAAGCGCGCATGATCTTCGAGCGCGCGCCCCGCGCGTTCGCAGAAGCCGTGAAATTCGAGCGCCCGCGGCGAGTGCTGCGGGCGCTCGTTGGCGCTGAACTGCTCGTACAGCGCGCGCAAAACCGTGAGCTTCAGCGGGGTCGCGTGCGGCCAATCGATCAGCGGCAGCTCTTCATATTTGGACCACGCGTTGCCGGCCTGCGCCGATGCGGACGCGGACGCATCCGCGCCGAACACCGCGGCCGGATCGATATGCGTGACGTTGAGCCATAAACGCGACGACGGCGCGTACGGGCTGAAGCGCTCGGGCTGCGCGCTGAACATCGCGTGGGTCGGACTGACGGCGAGCGCGTGCGCGCCGCGCTGCGCGCCGTGCCGCGCAAGCTGCGCGAGCGCCGTGTAATCGCCGATGCCGCCGTCGCCGGTGCGGCGCAAGCCATACAGTTGCGCGGCGATGCCCCACAGCGGCGGCGTAGGCGGCGCGGCTTCGCGTTCGCCTTCTCCGTCGCCGCCGCCGCCGTGCAGCGTGCGCCATGCGTCGGCGACGGTGTAGCAGCGCGGCGGCGCGACCGCGAGCGTCATGCGCTGGTCGTTGATCACGAGCGTGTGATAGCCGGTTTCGTCGATCGGCGCGAGCAGCGCTTCCTCGCCTTTCGGCGCGGTGAAGCGGCCGTCGATGATCGAGCCGCTCTCCAGCTCGATCCGGTAATGGCTGCCCGACCTGACCGCGGCCGCGGGCAGCGCGATGCCACGCCCGATCACCGCGGTCATCAGCGGCGGCAGCCTACGGCCCGATAGTTCGGCCTCCAGAGCAGCGGCGCTGTGGCGGATATCCGTGGCGTTGCCGCACGGCAGACCCATGCGTTCGAGCAGCGTGCCAAGAGTCTTCTCCGGCACGTGCTGCGTATGATGGTGCGCGTCCTGCCACTCCACCTCGAAGCCTGCGCGGGTGGCGAGCGCGGCAAGCCTGTCGTTGGGGCGTCGGGTCGTCACGCGCGCTGCTCCTCGTGCGATGCGATGCGCGCATCGTGGCGGCTCGCGAATTCGTTGATGTCGCCGGTCAGCCACGCGATGCACGCATGCGCGGGCAACACCCGCGCGTCGGCCTGTTCGCGCGCGCGCGGCGGTGTTTCGAAAATGATCTTGCCGTCGGGGATGGCGTCGAACGCGACGTTCTGCTGCGACAGATTCAGCGCGATCGACAGCGTCTCACCATCGCCGAGATTCCAGCGCGCGATCAGCGCGTTCGCGTCGCCGCCGCCGGCATCGCGCAGCACGGTCGCGCCGCACGCCTTCGTATGTTTCAGGCGCGGCGTGATCAGCTTCGCGCGCACCGCGAGCGCGGACTTGTAGTAATGCATCCAGTCGAGCCGATCCGGCGTCGGCTGTACATCGGGCGCGGGTGGCGACGAGGCGGCGAAGGTCTGGGCATCGTTCGGATCGGGGATCTGCGCGCGGCGTTTCTCATCGCTGAACGCGGCAAAGCGCGCGAATTCACGGCGTCGCCCTTCGCGCACGGCGTCGGCGAGATCGCCGGTGTAATCGGTGAAAAACAGGAACGGTTGCGTCGAACCATGCTCCTCGTCCATGAACAGCAGCGGAATTTGCGGCGACAGCAACAGCAACGCGGTCGCGGCGCGCAGCGCGTCATCCGAGGTCAGCTTGCGCAGACGTTCGCCGAACGCACGGTTGCCGATCTGATCGTGGTTCTGCAAAAACATCACGAACGACGTCGGCGGCAGATGCGCGCTCGCTTCGCCACGCGGCGCACCATCGTGCAGCGGCGACGGCTCGCCCTGATACGCGAAGCCTTCGGCCAGCACTCGCGCGAGCCGGCGAATCGGTTCGTTGGCATACGCGTGGTAATAGCCTTCGGTTTCGCCGGTCAGCAGCACGTGCAGCGTGTTGTGCGCGTCGTCGTTCCATTGCGCGTCGAAATGCGCGTCGAGCAGGCTCGCGCTGTTGTGCTCGTTTTCGACCACCAGATGCACCTGACGGCCCTGCTGCACGCGCGCGCGGATATGGTCCGACAGCTCGCGCAGCCACCCGGGATTGTCGATCGCATGCGCCGCATCGAAGCGCAGTCCGTCGAAGCGGTACTCGTTGATCCAGTAGACGGCGTTGTCGGTGAAGAAGTCGCTGACTTCGCTGCGCTCGAAGTCGATCGCGGGGCCCCACGGCGTGTTCACGCCTGCGCGGAAAAACGGCTCCGCGTATGTATGCAGATAGTTGCCGTCCGGTCCGAAGTGGTTGTAGACGACGTCGAGAAACACCATCAGGCCCACACCATGCGCGGCGTCGATCAGCGCCTTCAGTTCTTCGGGGCGGCCGTATGCGGAGTCGGGCGCGTACGGCAACACGCCGTCGTAACCCCAGTTGCGACGACCGGGAAAGTCGTTCAACGGCATCAGTTCGATGGCGGTGACGCCGAGCGCGGCGAGCTCGGGCAGGCGCTTTTGCACGCCCGCATACCCGCCCATCGCACCGACGTGCAATTCGTACAGCACCGTTTCTTCCCAGGGCCGGCCGTGCCATTCGGTGTGTTCCCAATGGTAGGCGCGCGGATCGATGACCTCGCTCGGGCCGTGCACGTCCCGCGGCTGGAACCGCGAGGCCGGATCGGGCACCGCCTGCCCGTCGTCGAGCTGGAACCGATACAGCGTGCCCGCGCCGCTCTCGACGGTGGTCTCGAACCAGCCGTTGCCGGTCGGAGCCATGTCGTGCGCGCCTTGCGCGGGGCCGTTTTCGACGACCACCTGCACGCTGTTGCACGACGGTGCCCAAAAACGGAACCGCGTGCGCGGTCGCGGGCCGCTCGCGCCGATCAACTGCGCGCTGAACGGCAGGCAGTGCGCGTGATGATGCGTGTGAGGATCAATCGGACTTTCAGACATGTCTTCACCATTCGAATCTGCTAACGAGCCTGGACGGCAATGCGACGCAACGCAAGCAGGCATTGCGACGCAACATTCTTGCCACCCCGGCTGCGGTGCGATTTATCCACGCTCGAACCAGGTCGCCGCAGTGCATCGTTCATTGCGAACCATCGTCGTTTGCGGTCTGCGCGCCCGGATCGGGCGGCAGCGCGGTCAACAGCCGCGGCCCGTGCTGCGCGCCAGCCACCCAGCCGGCTTGCCAATCCGCTTCACCGGTCGGTTGCGCGGCGAGTATCACGAGGCCGTGCGCGGCGACCTCGAGTTCGGCCGTCGCGAGCCGCTGCGGCGCGCGTTCCGGATCGGCCGTGTCTAACAGCACATGCCATTCCAGGTGCGGCGCGGGAGGCGCGAACTGCAGCGGTTCCTCGTGAGCGTTGAGCATCAGTAACAATACTTCGGTTTCGCCATTCAGGCCCGGACCCGCGCGACGCAACGTGAACGCGCGTCCCTCCGGGTCCTGCCAAGCTTCGATCGTCAGCGGATCGCCGTGTTCGTCGAACCAGCCGACGTCGAACAGGCCGGGGAGCACTTCGCGGTCGCCGAACAGAAAGCGCGTTTCACGTAGCAGCGGATGGCGCTTGCGCAACCCGATCACGCGCGCGACGAACTCGGTCATGCGCTGACCTTCCGGCGAATCCGCGAGGTCCCAGTCGATCCAGGATAGGTCGTTATCCTGACAGTACGCATTGTTGTTGCCGCGCTGCGTGCGCAGCGCTTCGTCGCCGGCCAGCAGCATCGGCGTGCCGAGCGCGATCATCAGTGTCGCGATCAGCGAGCGCGACACCCGACGGCGGGTCGCGAGGATCGCGGGGTCGTCGGTCGCGCCTTCGAGACCCCAATTGCGGCTGCAATTCTCGTTGTGGCCGTCGTTGTTGTCTTCCAGGTTGGCTTCGTTGTGCTTCTGCTCGTACGCGGTCACATCGGCCAAGGTGAAGCCGTCATGCGACGTGACGAAGTTGATCGACGCCCACGGCTTGCGATGCCGCCGGTTGAACAGATCGGCCGACCCGGTCAGGCGCGCGGCGAGGTCGGGCCGCAGGCCGGCATCGCCACGCCAGAAACGTCGCACCGTGTCACGGAAACGGTCGTTCCATTCGCTGAATCCCGGCGGATGATTGCCGAGCTGATAGCCGCCAGGGCCGAGATCCCATGGCTCGGAAATCAGCTTGCGTTGCGATAGCACCGGGTCCTGGCGCAACGCGTCGAACAGGCCCGAGCCCGGATCGAAGCCGTGGCTTTCGCGCCCGAGCGTCACGCCGAGATCGAAACGGAAGCCGTCGATATTGAACGCGGTCGACCAGTAGCGCAGTGAATCCATCACCATCTGCAGAACGCGCGGATGCGGCAGATTGACCGTGTTGCCGCAGCCCGTGTCGTTGATATGGTGACGCTCGTCGCCGGGAATCAGCCGGTAATAGCTGGCATTGTCGAGGCCGCGCCATGAAATGGTCGGGCCCATCTCATTGCTTTCGCAAGTGTGGTTGTAGACCACGTCGAGAATCACCTCGATGCCGGCCGCGTGCAGCTGGCGCACGGCGATGCGCATTTCGTCGAGCCGGTGCGTGCTCAGATAGGTCGGCTCCGGCGCGAAGAACGCCGCCGTGTTGTAGCCCCAGTAATTGCGCAGGCCGCGCTCCACGAGGAAGCGGTCGTTCAGAAACGCGTGCACGGGCAGCAGCTCGACCGCGGTCACGCCGAGCTTCAGCAAATGCTCGATGAACTCCGGCGACGCGAGCGCCGCGAACGTGCCGCGTTCATGCTGGCGCAGATCGGAGCGCAGCATCGACGCGCCGCGCAAGTGCGTTTCGTAGATCACGGTCTCGCCCCACGGCACGTCGGGCCGCCTGTCGTGCGACGAGTCGAACGCCTCGTCGATCACGACGCACTTGGGCATCGCGGGCGCGGAATCGCGCCGGTCGATCGAAAGGTCCGCGCGATTCGAATGCACGCGATAGCCGAACAGCGCGTCGGACCAGCGAAACTGCCCGACGAGCTTGCGCGCATACGGGTCGAGCAGCAGCTTGTGCGGATTGAAACGATGCCCGAAATGCGGCTGATACGGCCCATGCGCGCGAAAGCCGTACGCGGTGCCCGGATGCGCGTTCGGCAGATAGCCGTGCCAGATCTCGTCGGTGCATTCGGGCATGGTGAAGCGGCGAATCTCCTTGCGGCCGGTTGAATCGAACAGGCATAGCTCGATTTTCTGCGCATTGGCCGAGAACACCGCGAAGTTGACACCCAGCCCATCCCAGTTCGCGCCGAGCGGATACGGCGAGCCGGGCAGCAACCGCTCGGGCAACGCATGCGACATGATTTCCCTTTCCTGTTCTGATTGTCGAGCTGGAGCTCGGGTCTGACTGGGTCTTCATGCAACGGGCGCGCGGCGGCTGCCTGTGCGCCGCGCGCCCGGGTTACGGCACGTTTTCTCAGTCCGCGCGCAATACGATCGTCGCGAGCGGGGGCAAGGTCAGCGCAGCGGAATGTGGCCTGCCGTGGCTCGATACATGGTCGGAATGAATCAGCCCGCCGTTGCCCATGTTCGAGCCGCCATACACGCCTGCATCGGTATTCAGCACTTCCACCCAGCGTCCGCCGCGCGGCATGCCGAGCCGATAGCCGAGCCGCGGCACCGGCGTCATGTTGCACACCACGACGAACTCCTGGCCCGCGCCGTCGGTGCGCCGATAGGCGAACACGCTGTTGCCGCTGTCGTCGCCGATCAACCATTCGAAGCCGCCCGGTTCGCTGTCGAGCAGATGCAGCGCGGGCTCGTTGCGATACAGATGGTTCAGGTCGCGCACCAGTAATTGCACGCCGTGGTGGTTCGAATCGTCGAGAAGATGCCAATGCGGCGAGCCGTCATGGTCGAACTCCGCCATCTGGCCGAATTCGCCGCCCATGAACAGCAGCTTCTTGCCTGGGTGCGTCCACATGAAACCGAAGTACGCGCGCAGATTAGCGAAACGCTGCCAGCGGTCGCCGGGCATCTTGCCGAGCAGCGAGCCCTTGCCGTGCACCACCTCGTCGTGCGAAAGCGGCAGCACGAAGTGCTCGGAATATGCGTACACCATGCCGAACGTCATGTTGTGGTGGTGATACTGGCGATACATCGGGTCTTCGTGCATGTAGTGCAGGGTGTCGTGCATCCAGCCCATGTTCCACTTGAAGTCGAAGCCGAGGCCGCCGTCCGCGAGGCGCGCGGTCACGCCCGGCCATGCGGTCGATTCCTCGGCGACCGTGATCGCGCCGGGCGCGCCCGGCACATAGCGGACCTCGTGATTCAACCGCTTCAGGAACGCGATCGATTCGAGATTCTCGCGGCCGCCATAGATGTTCGGCACCCACTCGCCGGCCGCACGGGAGTAGTCGCGATACAGCATCGACGCGACCGCATCGACGCGCAGGCCGTCGACGTGATAGCGCTTCAACCACGCGAGCCCCGACGCGATCAGGAACGCGCTGACCTCGTTGCGGCCGAGGTTGTAGATCATCGTGTTCCAGTCCTGGTGATAGCCTTCGCGCGGATCGGCATGCTCGTAGAGCGGCGTGCCGTCGAAATCGATCAGGCCATGCGCGTCGTTCGGGAAATGCGCGGGCACCCAGTCGAGAATCACGCCGAGCCCTGCTTCGTGCGCGCGATCGACGAAACGCGCGAACTGCTCGGGCTTGCCGAAGCGCGCGGACGGCGCGAACTGCCCGAGCGGCTGATAGCCCCACGAACCGCCGAACGGATGCTCGGCGATCGGCAGAAATTCGATGTGCGTGAAGCCCATGCTCTTCGCATAGGGAATCAGCCGCTCGGCGAGCTCTTCCCAGACGAGACCACGCTGGCCTTCCTCGGCGACGCGCAGCCACGACTCCGCGTGCACTTCGTAGATCGTGATCGGCGTGCGCGCGGTCTGCTTGTCGGCGCGCGACTGGATCCACTCGTGATCGCTCCACGGAAACTGCTCGATCTCGTCGACGTGTGCGACGATCGATGCGGTGCCCGGCGGCTTTTCCGTCTGCATCGCGCACGGGTCGGCCTTCAGCGGCAGCGGATGGCCGTCGCGCGACAGCAGCTCGTACTTGTAGCGCGTGCCGGCGCCGACACGCGGCACGAACAGCTCCCACACGCCCGCCTGGTGACGCAGCCGCATCGGATGGCGGCGGCCGTCCCACGCATTGAAGTCGCCGACCACCGACACGCGCCGCGCATTCGGCGCCCACACCGCAAAGCGCACGCCCGGCACACCGTCGACGTCGACCGGCCGCGCGCCCAGACATTCGAGCACCGCGTACGGATCGCCGCGCGCGAGACGTTCGAGCGGCTCGTCGCCGAGCACCGGAGCAAACGAATAGGTATCCTCCACTTCCTGCACCACACCATGCCAGTCGATGCGCAAGCGATACGGCATCGCCGACGTGATGCGGCCCGCGAACAGGCCAGGGCGCAGTTGTTCGAGTTCGCCGAGCGTCGCGCCATCAGCGCGCGAAATCACGGTGACGTGCGCGGCGTTCGGCAGCAGCGCGCGCACGATCGGCCCCGCGTCCGTCTGATGCAGCCCGAGCTGCGAAAACGGATCGGGGTGACGCGCTTCGACGAGCGCGTCGATATCGACGGGTTGAAGGCCTGCGGCCGGATCATGCTCACTCATAGTCGCCCTCGGCCGGGTTAGGCGGCGTGGCCGCGCCAGGCGCCTGGGTTGACGGATCGTGGTGCGGCGGCCTGCCGGTGTCGCCGAGCAGCCGGCTCACGAGCGCCGCGAGGCCGCGCACCGGCAAGCCGAGCCACGCCGGTCGGTTGGCCGCTTCGTAGCGGATTTCGTAGGCGGCCTTCTCGATCAGGAACAGATCGAGCAGCGCCTCCTCGGATTCGGGCGCGACGAGCGGCGTCGGCGACTGCGCGGCGGCCGCGCGATATTCCGCGAGGAACGCGCCAGTCGCGTGCGCGCGGAAGCGCTCGAACAGCGCGCGCTTGCGATCGGCGGTCTGTTGCGGCGCGCCTTCGGTGGTCGATTGCGCGGCTGCGCTCGCATACGAGAGCGAGCGCATCAGACCGGCCACGTCGCGCAACGGGCTCGATTTCTGGCGACGCTCGTCGAGCGAACGCGCGGGCTCGCCTTCGAAATCGATCAGATATGCGTCGCCGTGCGCGACCAGTACCTGGCCGAGATGGAAGTCGCCATGGATGCGGATGCGCAACGCGCCCGCGTCGCCCGGCACCAGCTTGTCGACGGCCTCGACGAGCGCGGCGCGGCGATCGATCAGACTTTGCGCAAGCCCCTTCGTGTCCGCGTCGCTCATGTCCGCGATGCGCGGCGCGAGCAGATCGAGCGCGGCCGCGAGCATCGTCTGCGCCGCCTCGACCCATGCCTTCACCTGTTTGGCGTTGGCCGGTTCCGGCGCGAACGCGGGGTCGTCGCTCGGCGTGGCGAGCGCGACGTGCAACTCGCCGAGCCGGCGGCCGATGATGCCCGCGAGTTCGCCGTAACCGTCCAGCAGAATCGACTCGTTCGTGCGATCGGGTACTGTCTGCGTTTCGGTGTCGATCGCGATCGCGAGTTCGTCGACCGAGCGGCGCAGATAGTCGAGCGACCAGTTCCACGCATCGCCCTGATTGTCGATAAAGCCCTGCAGGATCGCGAGCGTATGCGGCACGCCCTCGGGATCGACGCGCACCACTTCGCCATACAGCGGCGCGGTGTTCGCATAGCCGAGCTGCGTCAGATAGCGGCTGATTTCCGCTTCCGGATGGATGCCGCTGACGAGCCGTCGCACCAGCTTCAGCACCGCGGCATCGGCGACGATCAGCGAGCTGTTGCTCTGTTCGGCCGCGAGCCAGCGAATCTCGGGCCGCTCGCCGAGAGCGTCGAGTTCGGCGAAGCGCTCGGTCGGCAGGAACTTGATCTCGCTCTTCTGCACGGTCGGCACGACCGCGCGCTCGCGCATCTTGCGCAGCACGTTGTGCGCGAAGATCGGCAGCGAGAACGCGTCGGTAAGATGGCCGACGTTGCGGCCCCGCCGCACGCGTGCAAGCGCCAGTTGCAGAAACAGCGGCGTGGTGGTTTCGCCGCCCCATGTGATCGCGATCGGCACAACGTAGCGCTCGGTGTGGTTGCCGACGTCTGCTTCGATTTCAGTGAACGCGAAGCCGCCGTTCGGGATCGTGGTCAGCGCGGCGAGCCGCACCGCGTGCATCTTCTGATCTTTCGACGCGAACCAGCGGCGCCGGCTCAGCCACGACGGCAGCACCTCGGATTCCAGCAGCCGCACGTTTTCGGGAGTCGGCCCGGTCTGCCCCTCGCGGATCACGATCGTGACGAACTCGGGCAGCGGCACGGAATGCGCCTGCGCCCATGTCGGACGCCCGCCGCCTTCGCACAGCATGAACCACAGGAAGCCGTAGGGCGGGAACGTCAGCAGATAGGTCAGCTGACCGATCGCGGGGAACACCGAATCGGCGGTCATCTCGATCGGCACGAAGCCGTTGAATTCTGACAGTTCGAGCTCGACTGCCTGCGGCGCACGCGACAGATTCGCGACGCACAGGATCGGCGCCGCGCCGGGCATCTCGCGCAGATACGCGAGAATCTTGCGGTTTTCAGGCTTCAAAAAGCGGATCGTGCCGCGTCCGAAGGTCTGCTTCGCGCGCCGCGTCGCGAGCATGCGGCGGGTCCAGTTCAGCAGCGAATGCGGGTCGCGGCTCTGCGCTTCGACGTTGACCGCGTCGAAGCCGTACAGCGTACCCATCACGGGCGGCAGCACCAGTTGCTCAGGGTCCGCGCGCGAGAAGCCGCCGTTGCGATCCGACGACCACTGCATCGGCGTGCGCACACCGTCGCGGTCGCCGAGGTGGATGTTGTCGCCCATGCCGAGTTCGTCGCCGTAGTAGATGACCGGCGTGCCGGGCATCGACAGCAGCAGCGAGTTGATCAGCTCGATGCGGCGGCGGTCGCGCTCCATCAGCGGCGCGAGACGGCGGCGAATGCCGAGATTCAAACGTGCGCGGCGATCGCTCGCATAGGTGTTCCACAAATAGTCACGCTCGGAATCGGTGACCATTTCGAGCGTCAGCTCGTCGTGATTGCGCAGGAAGATCGCCCACTGGTTCGATTCGGGGAGTTCCGGTGTCTGCTTCATGATGTCGGTGATCGGGAAGCGGTCTTCGCTCGCGATCGACATGTAGATGCGCGGCATCAGCGGGAAGTGGAACGCCATATGGCATTCGTCTTCGTTGCCGAAATACTCCTTCACGTCCTCGGGCCACTGGTTCGCCTCGGCGAGCAGCATCCGGTTCGGGTACTCGGCGTCGATGGTCGCGCGAATCCGCTTCAGGACCTCGTGCGTCTCAGGCAGGTTCTCGTTGTTGGTGCCTTCACGTTCGACGAGGTACGGCACGGCATCGAGCCGCAGCCCGTCGATGCCCATGTCGAGCCAGAAACGCATCACGTGCAGCACCTCTTTCAACACCGCCGGATTGTCGAAGTTCAGATCGGGCTGGTGCGAGTAGAAACGGTGCCAGTAGTACGCGCCCGCAACCGGATCGTGCGTCCAGTTCGACGGCTCCGAGTCGATGAAGATGATGCGAGTCTCCGCGTACTTCTGATCGGTATCGGACCACACGTAGTAGTTGCGATAGTTCGAGCCGGGCTTCGCGCGCCGCGCGCGCTGGAACCACGGGTGCTGATCCGACGTGTGATTGATGACGAGCTCGGTGATCACGCGGATGCCGCGCGCGTGCGCTTCCTGGATGAAGCGCCGCACGTCCGCGAGCTGACCGTAGTCGGGATGCACGTTGCGGTAGTCGGCGATGTCGTAGCCGTCGTCGCGGCGTGGCGACGGATAGAACGGCAGCAGCCAGATCGCGTTGACGCCGAGCTCGGCGATGTAGTCGAGCTTGGCCATCAGACCGGGGAAATCGCCGACGCCGTCGTTGTTCCCATCGAAGAACGACTTGATGTGCACCTGATAGATGATCGCGTCCTTGTACCACAGCGGATCGTCGCTGAGGGCCGCGGGTTTGCCGCGGCGGCGCGTGCGTACCTTCGCCGCGGTGCCGACGGCCACGGCCGTTTGCGCCTCGTGCGCGGTTTGGGCTGGATCGTCGCGCTTCATGTTCCACCTTCCATCCAGGTTGGGTTGACAGCGTCTGCGTGAGGAGCGCTGTCGGGATCGTGGTCGCTGTCCTCGGGGCGATCGGCGGGCAGGCCGCCTAGCGGCGCGATTCGCCAGATCGAGAAGGGTTGGCCCGAGCCGAGCCGCACGTGTTGCCAGCGTCCGTGCCATTCGAAGCGTGCGCCGGTCATCTGGTCGATCACTTCGAGCGTGGCGTGATCGTGTAGATGCCAGCGCTGGAACGTGTCCCACGACAACTCGATGTCCGCGCCCTGTTCGTTGAACGGATCGAGATTGATCGCGACGACGATCACGTTGTCGCGCGATTCGGTCGCTTTCTCGAAGCACAGGATGTGGTCGTTGTGCGCGGCGAGGAACGTGAGACCGAGATGCGTTTGCAGCGCCGGATTCGCGCGACGGATGCGGTTCAGTGCGGTGATCTCGCCGACGATATTGCCGGGCCGGTGCCAGTCCCACGCCCGCAACTGATACTTTTCGGAGTCCAGATACTCTTCGCTGTTCGGCAGCGCGGTGGCCTCGCACAGTTCGAAGCCGCTATACGCGCCCCACAGGCCGGCCAGTGTCGCGGCCAGCGCCGCGCGGATCAGAAAGCCCGTGCGTCCCTGCGATTGCAGATGGCGCGGGTTGATGTCCGGCGTATTGACGAAGAAGTTCGGCCGATAGAAATCGCGCGCGCCGGTCTGCGTGAGTTCGCCCATGTACTCGGTGAAATCGCGCTTCGACTCGCGCCACGTGAAGTACGTGTACGACTGCGAGAAGCCGATCTTGCCGAGCCGGTTCATCATGCGCGGCCGCGTGAAGGCTTCGGCGAGAAAGATCGTGTCGGGGTGGCGCGCACGCACGTCGGCGATCATCCATTCCCAGAACGGCAGCGGCTTGGTGTGCGGATTGTCGACGCGGAAGATGCGCACGCCCGCGTCGACCCAGAACAGGATCACGTCGCGCAATGCGAGCCACAGGCCGGGCTTGGCGTCGTGCGCGTAGAAGTCCGGGTTGACGATGTCCTGATACTTCTTCGGCGGATTCTCGGCGTAGCGCAGCGTGCCGTCGGGGCGCCACGCGAACCACGTCGGATGCTCCTTCAGCCACGGGTGATCGGGCGAGCACTGGATCGCGAAGTCGAGCGCGATCTCGAGGCCATGCGCATGCGCGGCGGCGAGCATCGCCTTGAAATCGTCGAGCGTGCCGAGTTGCGGATGCACGGCGGTGTGACCGCCCTCAGCGGCGCCGATCGCATAGGGACTGCCCACGTCGCCCGGCTGCGTGGTCAGCGTGTTGTTGCGGCCCTTGCGGTTCGCGAGGCCGATCGGGTGGATCGGCGGGAAGTACAGCACGTCGAAGCCCATGTCGCGGATGCGCGGCAGCTTCGCGCTCACGTCCGCGAACGTGCCGTGGCGCGACTCGTCGTCGCTCATCGAGCGCGGGAAGATCTCGTACCAGCTCGCGAAATAGGCGGCCGTGCGTTCCGCGTCGATCTTGTAGATCACGGGGTCGCGGCTCACAAACGGGCGATGGCGCGCGGCGGTCATTGCCTTCGCTGTGGCGGGCGCGAGAATCACTGCGAGCTTCTGTTCGGCGTCGGCCTTCTGGAAGTCGCGCACGATGTGTTCGAGCGGCTCCTTGTCGGCGCCTTCGGTCGTCTCGACTTCGGCGAGCACGAGCGCGAACAGATGCGCGGCTTCGTCGAGTTCTATCTCGACGGTCTGGTTCGCCTTCAGCTTCTTCTGGATGTGCTCGACGAGCGACGCGAACTCGTCGCGCCACGCGATCACGGTGAACTCGTAGCGGCCGATCCGCTCGAGCGGAATGCGCGCGCTCCACAAGTCGAGCCCGGCCGGCGGCGCGGGCGACATCAGTTCTTCGTGCCACGCGGTTTCGTCGGCCGCGCGCCACAGCACGGCAGCCGCGATCTTGTCGTGACCTTCGGCGAAGATCGCCGCGCGAATTTCCGCGCGCTCGCCGACGCTGCGCTTGGCCGCGAAGCGACCGTTCTCCACCGACGGCGACACGCTCTCGATCGCGACGCGCGGCGCTTCGATCGCGTCGAGCACTGTCTTGCGGCCGCTGCGCTTGCTGTTCGCCTTGTCGATGGGCGGCGCGAGGCAGATCGGCTGTTCCGCGAACGCGCGCAGCAGCCGCACCGCACCGGGCGCGAGCGCGAACGGCACGAGTGCCGCGGGTTCGGTTCGGCCGCGCGCGTCGAGCGGCGCGAAGCGCGTAAAGCTGCCCGGCACGCCCGCGAGGAAGCGCGCGGGATCGACACGCACTGGCGCACCGAGCTCGGGATTCACGACGATCAGGACTGCTTCCCCGGCGTCGCGCAGATCGGCTGCGTCGCCGCGCAGCAGAACCGCGGCCGATGCGCCGGGGCCGCTCAATGGGCGCAATTCACCGTTCGCGTGCAGTGTCGGCGTGTTGCGCGCGAAGTCGTTGGCCTGGGTGACGGCGGCGCTCAGATCGAAGCGGCGCGACTGCGCGGCGCGGGCGAACTGCGCGGCGTCGCCGCGCGTTTGCGACATCGGTTCGGCGATGCCGTATTCGAAGCCCATCGGCATCATCCAGCCGCTGCCCAATGCAACCGACGTGAACAGCGCGCGTCGATACGCCCGCTCGACGATCGCCGCATCATGCACGTCGCTCAGCTCGGCGGCGAGGCGGGTACCGTACGGCGCTTCGGGAAAGGCGATCGGCGCACCAACGCGCGCGAGCGCCGCATGCTCCTCGGCCATCCAGCTCGAACGGAAATCCCACCAGCGCACCGACGAAAACGCGCTGTCGAAGCCGGCTGCTTCGAGACCGGGCAGATCGCCGCGCGACAGGCCCGGCGTTGCCGCGAGAAAGCGCACGCGCGGATGCTTCGCGCGCACTTCATCGCCGAGGTGCCGCCATGCGGCAGCCGGCACGCGATGCGGCGAATCGAAACGGAAGCCGCCGACACCCGCCTCGGCGAGCGCGAGCAGTTGCTGGGTCCACCAGACGCTCAGCGAGGCACTCGTCGCGGGGTCGTCGAAATTCGCGTAGGCAACGTTGTCTTCGCGATGCACGTGGCGCGGATCGAGCCGTGCGAGCTCGGACTCACGCGCGTGAAACCAGTCCGAATGCTCGCTGTACAGCACGCCGTCGGCGGCCATGCGGTCGATCACGAGATCGACCAGCAGCGTCAGGTTGTTGCGGCGCGCGGCATCGGCGAGCATGCGCACGGCGTCGTGCACCGAATGCTGCGCCTCGAACACCGGATGCAGCCGAGCGTGATTGCCGACCACCTGGCCATGGCCGGCCTGGCCGGGCTCGAACAGCCCGCCGATCAACGCATGATCGAAGCCGAGCCCGGCCGCATGAGCGAACTGCGCGGGCCAGGCATCGAGGGGCCCGACGAGAAGAGAATGAAAAAAGTAAATCCGCGGCGCGTACCCGTTTGGAGATTCCATCGGTCGTTTCCAGAGTTGTCCTGCTGCGGTGTGGATGCACTTGGCATGCGATCACAGCGCTCATTGGGCTTCCCGAGCCGGATACCGCGCGATGCGTCAGCAGAGGCACGTACTGGTCAATGTAGTGCAAAGATCGTCGCGCCGCTGGCCAGTCGCGGGTGCTTTGACGCCAGACGCCGGTCTCGCGGGACTGGTCGTCACTCGTCGCGGAAAGGAGCAAACCGTGTGCCAACGCGGGCAGCCGGGCACCGCGCTAGCGCGGAAACGGGGAGGTTACGGTGAGATGGCGGGTGCCGAAGGTGCGCGCGCGCACGGAGCGCGCGCAAAAATGCGGGCATTGTTACGCACGCCGCGGGTGGCCGGCATGTAAAACGGGGTGGTGTGGGGCCGGTTTTACACGGGCGGCCCGCGTTGCACGGAATGCGGTTCAAGCGGACGCGTGAAGCCTGGGTGCCGCTCGCGTGGCAGCCATGTGGCACGCGCGTGGCATTCGCATGAAATTCATCCGAACGCCGCGCAGCGGCCTTGTCACGAACCCAGCAGCCCCGCCGCGATGTTCACGCACAGGCCGAGCACCGCGACGTTGAAGTAGAACGACAGGACCGATTGGGCGAGCGTCGCGCGGCGAATTTCGCGTGAGCGCAACACGACATCGGAAGTCTGCGACGCGACCGCGATCGTGAACGAGTAGTACAGGAAGTCCCAGTAGTTCGGCAGCAAATGGTGATCGGGAAACTTCAACGCGGTCTCTTGCGCGTCCGTGTCGAAGTAGAGGCGCGCGTAGTGCAGCGTGAAGATCGTCGGAATCAGAAACCATGCGCCGATCAGCGTCAGACCGGTCAGCAGGTAGTGCCAGACGGTCGTTGCGCCGCCCGCGCCCTTGGCCGACGCGAGTTCGAGCACGATCGCGGCGACGCTCGCGATCGTCGCGACGCAGATGACGACCAGCACGACGCCCGCGTTTTCGTCGTCGCGCATCGCGTATTCGCGCACGCGGTGCTCGTCGGCAAAAGCCATATGCACCCAGATCATCAGCAGGTAGCTCCAGATGGCCGCGTCCCAGCCGATCAGTGTGCGGGCGATCGGACTCGTATGACCGGGCACGAGGAACGCGACGACGATCCCGATCACGAGGCCGATCACCGTGCGGGGCCGATTGCGAAGAAGCTGGGGATAGTAGTTGATGGACATGGACTCGATGAACGACGAAGTGTAGGGCAGTCGGTGTTGCGGATTCTACGCGTGCAACGCGGACCGATTGTCGAATGGTGGGTCACAGGCTATAGTCTTTCGCGGCGGCCTTGCGCGCCGCTTTCAGTTGAAAGGCGATTGGTAGATAACGGCAGCAATCGTTGCGATCATGCATGCAACTCCACACATGCGGCGCGCGTGAATCACGCGCACGGATACGAGACCGCTGAAGCGGCGTAAGACCAGGTTTGGGGAAGAGCAAACGAAGCGGCAGGCGAACGGCATCATGCCCTCGCCGCGCTGCTCGTCGAGAACGACTCATCATCTGGAGCCCCCATGACAGATGTTCCTGAGGATAACGATGCGCATCCCCACGTGACGCATCGGCAAGGAGCGAAGTCTTATCGCAATGCCACACGTTTCACCGGCTTGCCGCCGTCGTTTTCCGCTTCGCGCAGGGCCTGGGTGCTCGGCTCGTGCGCGACGGCCGCGGCGCTCGCGTTCGCCGGCGCGAGCCGTTCGCTGTCGTGGATCGCGCCCGCCTTCGCCGATACGCGGCCAGCCGGGGGCGGACTCGATGCCTTCCTCGCGCTTTCGCAACACCTCACCGGTCGTAGCAGTTTCGATACCGTGCTTGGCCAACGTGTCTACGATGCGCTGTCGCGTGCCGATAACCAGTTCGCGCAGAACGTCGCGGCGCTCAACACGTGGCTGCAAGGCCACGGCGGCGTGCCGTCCGATACGGTCACACAGGCGCTGCAGACCGACCAGCCCGCGCTCGCGAAAACGGTCGGCGCAATCATGCGCGCGTGGTACCTGGGCCTCGTCGGCGACATGCCGCACGTCCAGGTGATCGCGTATGAAAAGGCGCTGATGTTCGAGCCCGTGCAAGACGTGCTCACGATTCCCTCCTATTGCCGCGACGTGCCGTTCTACTGGACGCAGAAGCCGACGCCCGCGTGAGCCGCGCGAGCCCGCGAGCGGGCCACGCCAGCAGCGCAACCAGCACGCCGGACCCGCAAGCGTCGCACGAACAAAGCCCGCAACAGGCAGGGCATCGAAGAGAGAAACGATGGCAAACACACAATCCGCCGATATCGTCGTGGTCGGCTCCGGCGTCGCCGGCAGTCTGGTTGCGCATCAGCTGGCGCTGGCGGGCGCGTCGGTGATCCTGCTCGAAGCGGGGCCGCGCATTCCGCGCTGGCAGATCGTCGAGAACTTCCGCAACTCGCCGGCGAAGTCCGACTTCGCGACGCCGTATCCGTCGACGCCTTACGCGCCGCATCCCGAGTACGCGCCCGCGAATAACTACCTGATCCAGAAGGGCGATTATCCGTACAACTCACAATACGTGCGGCTGGTCGGCGGCACGACCTGGCACTGGGCGGCCGCCGCGTGGCGGCTGCTGCCGTCGGACTTCCAGTTGCGCAAGCTGTATGGCGTCGGGCGCGACTGGCCGTATCCGTACGAAACGCTCGAGCCGTGGTACGTGGCCGCCGAAGTGCAGCTCGGCGTGTCCGGTCCCGATAGTTCGATCGATCTCGGTTCGCCGCGCTCGAAGCCCTATCCGATGCAGCAGCTGCCACTGTCGTACATGGATCAGCGGTTCAGCCACGTGCTCAATGCGCAGGGCTTCAAGGTCGTGCCCGAACCGGTCGCGCGCAACAGCCGGCCGTTCGATGCGCGGCCCACCTGCTGCGGCAACAACAACTGCATGCCGATCTGCCCGATCGCGGCGATGTACAACGGCGTGATTCACGCGGAGAAGGCCGAGCAGGCCGGCGCGAAACTGATTCCCGAAGCGGTCGTGTATCGCATCGAAGCGGACGACAAAGGGCTTATCACCGCGGTCCACTACAAGGACCCGAACGGCAATGGCACACGCGTCACGGGCAAGCTGTTCGTGCTCGCGGCGAACGGCATCGAAACGCCGAAGCTGATGTTGATGTCGACCTCCGACAAATTCCCGCACGGCGTCGGCAACAGCTCCGATCAGGTGGGCCGCAACCTGATGGACCATCCCGGCACCGGCGTCACGTTTCTCGCCAACGAACCGCTGTGGCCCGGCCGTGGCCCGATGGAGATGACCTCGATCGTCAACTTCCGCGACGGCGCATTCCGCTCCGATCACGCGGCGAAGAAGCTGCATTTGTCGAACGGCGTGCCGACGATGGGGGTCACCGCCGACCTGCTGAAAAAAGGCCTGACCGGCGCCGAGCTCGACCGGCAGATTCGCGACCGCGCGGCGCGAACGCTGAACATCAACAGCTTTCACGAACATCTGCCGGAGCCGCAGAACCGCATCGTGCCGTCGGCAGATCACAAGGACGCGCTCGGGAATCCTCAGCCCGAGATCTACTACTCGATCAACGACTACGTGAAGAAGAGCGCCGCCAATACGCACGAACTGTATGCGCAGATCGCGACGCTATTCGGCGGCACCGAGGTCTCGTTCGACGACAGCTTCGCGCCCAACAATCACATCATGGGCACGACGATCATGGGCAGCGATGCGGCGAGTTCGGTCGTCGACGCGGACTGCCGCACGCACGATCATTCGAACCTGTTCATCGCGAGTAGCGGCGTGATGCCCACCGCCGCGTCGGTGAACTGCACGCTGACGATCGCTGCACTGTCGCTGAAACTGGGCGACAAGCTGAAGCGCGAAATCTGAGCGCCGACCGGAGAGCCACAATGACGAAGAAAACCTGTCGCGCGCAGCCGAACCCTGTGCTGATGCACGTCAACCAGCGCCGCCGCTTCGGCGGCGCGGCGCTCGCGGCCGCGTTTTCGCTGCTTGCGCTGTCGATAGCGTGGCACGAGTCGCACGGCCCGGACGCAGACTCGACCGACGAAATGCCGATCACCCAGGCGCGCGCCGACGACGCGGCGCAGGCTGCGGTCGGCGGCCCGGCCATGCTCGCCGGCAAGGCCGCCAATGGCGAACTCGTGAAGCGCGGCCAATACCTGACCCGTGCTGCCGATTGCGCGGCCTGCCATACGGCGGACAAGTCGCGCCCATTCGCGGGCGGCCTGCCGATCAGCACACCGTTCGGCACGATCGTGACGCCGAACATCACGCCCGATCCCGACACCGGCATCGGCCAATGGAGCGACGCCGATTTCATGCGCGCGATGCACGAAGGCATCGGCAAAGGCGGCGAGCGGCTCTATCCGGCGTTCCCGTACACCGCCTACACACGCGTGACCGAACAGGACGTGCTCGCGATTCGCGCGTATCTGAACACGCTCGCGCCGATTCACTACACGCCGCCCTCGAACAGCCTCAAGTTCCCGTTCAATCAGCGCTGGCTAATGGTGTTCTGGAACCTGTTCAACTTCACCGAGGGGCGCTTCGTGCCGGACCCGAAACAGAGCCCCGAATGGAACCGAGGCGCGTATCTGGTCGAAGGGCTCGCGCATTGCGAGGAATGCCATACACCGCGCAATTTCATGCAGGGGCTGAAGTCGAGCGCGCGTTTCTCCGGTGCGGTGCAGGCCGGCTGGCATGCGTTCAATATCACGCCGGACAAGCTGAGCGGCGTCGGCGACTGGCGCGACGACGAACTCACGTCGTATCTGTCGACCGGCGCGGCGCCGAGCCGCGCAAACGCGGCCGGCCCGATGGGCGAAGTGGTCGCGAACAGCACGCAGTATCTGACGCCGGTGGATCTGCGCTCGATCGTCGTGTTCTTGCGCTCGGTGCCGGCCGTGAGCGGCGGCGACGCGCGTCCCCGTGATCAATGGGGCAAGCCGGCCAGCGACGTCACCGCCATGCGCGGCACCGCGATCACCGGCGTGAACGGCGCGCAGCTGTTCGTCGCCAATTGCGCGACCTGTCATGGCTGGACCGGGCAGGGCGTGGGCGCGAGCGCGCCGGGCGCGTATCCGTCGCTGATCCACAACTCGACGGTCGGCGCGAACGACGCGAACAATCTCGCGTTGGTCATTCTGCACGGCGTGAATCGCACGACCGCGCACGCGGACGTGCTGATGCCCGGGTTCGGCGGCCATCTCGACGACGAGCAGATCGCGGCGATCACCAACTACGTGACGAAACAGTTCGGCAATCCGCAGGCGACGATCGCGGCCGACCAGGTGGCGAAGCTGCGCACGCTGCAATAGCGCGCGGGACGACTCGGGCGCGCGCGAGGAGTGACTCGCGCAAACGTGCATTTCCGGTAACGCATACCGCAAATGTGCCGTTTCAGCGTCATTTTTGCGTCGTTCGATGTCTTTCTTGCTCGATGAAGCGCGCGGATACGATAGGCACCCCGCATACGCGTGCGCGTCGGCCGCATTATCATGGTGGGATGAATTCCATCCCCGCCAACTTCGTTCAGCATCACGACGCCAACGAGGCCGGCCGCGATTTCGTGGTCGGCGATCTGCACGGCTGCGTCGACGCTTTGCGCTACCTGCTGCGTCAGATCGCGTTCGATCCGACGTGCGACCGGCTGTTTTCGGTCGGCGATCTGGTCGATCGGGGCGAACACTCGGAGCAGGCGCTCGCGCTGCTCGAGAAGCCGTGGTTCCATGCGGTGCTCGGCAATCACGAGGACGCGCTGTGCGCGGTCGCCGACGGCCGCTTGCGGCGGCAGTGGTGGTACGGCATCGGCGGCGCGTGGGCGGCCGACGTGCCCGACGAGCGCCTGCGCTATTACGCCGAGCATCTGCGCACGCTGCCGCTCGTGCGCGTGATCGGCAGCGGCAAGGCGCGCTTCAACATTCTGCACGCCGAATTTTTCGGCTCCGACGCCGAGCTCGACGCGGGCAATTATTCGGCCGAAACGCGCCAGCAATTGCTGTGGGGTCGCGAGCTCGCGCTGGGCAACGGCGATCCGCTGCGGCAGCGCGGGCTGTCGCTGACCTATTGCGGCCATACGCCGGTGCGCGACATCACGCAGATCGGCTCGCAAGTGTTCATCGATACGGGCGCGTTCGGGCCGGACGGCACGTTGACGATCGTGCAGCCGCAGGCGTTGCGTCGTTGGTCGATCTCGGTCGAGGCCGCGCGCGCGGAAGGGGCGGCGGAATTGGCCTTGCCTTGAACGGCTGAAGTCCCCGCGCTGCTTCGCCGCTCTTCTGTCACCCGACCTGATTCAACTCGAACACCATATCGACGCTCCTGCCGTTCCAGTTGTATTCGAGGTATGCCGCGTGATGGCAGTCGCGCAGCAGCATCGTGCGGAATGCCGCGAGGCATTCGCCAGCGCTGTCGCGCACCGACGGATACACGATGCCCGGCGCGCCCGCCGCGCGTACCGCGCGCCCGAGCGCCTGTCCGGGAAGGTAGTCGTCGGGCGACAGCACGGCGGGATCGAACTCGGGGTCGCGACGCAAGTCGACCACGCTGCCTTGTGCGACTACCGTGTAGAGACGCATCTGTTGACGCATCGGCGGCTCGGCGGTCGCCTGGAGAAACTGACCCGTGTGATAGCGTGTTTCCGCGATCGCAGTCGCGCGTGAACGCGCGCAATAGAACACGCCGTAGGTGCCGTCGGAAAAGCGGCTGCCGAGCGGATTCAGATGCGTGAGCGCGGCCATGATCGGCCCGTAGCCGGGCCCGAAACGGCGCTCCTCGCGCGGCACCAGATCGAGTTCGCCGATTTCGGTGCGCAGACGGTCGTTGGTCATCGCTTCGAGCGCGTACAGCGCGTCGAAATCCTCCGGCGATGCGACCCGATCGAATAGGTTGATGGCCGGAAAGCGCGTCGGAATCACGCGATACGCGGGCGACCAATCGAGCGCTGCGCTGGTCCAGCGGTCCTGCCATTGCGGTTGCGTCACGCCCAGCCGCCTCGCATTGCGTCGAGATACTGGCGCACGGCCACGAGATCGCTGATGTTGCCCGCCAGCATGCGGTCTAGCGCGCGTTTGCCGCCGAACGGCGGCGCGCTGTTGGGACGTTTGACCCAGGTGTCGGCGGCGCTCGGCTGCGGCAGCAGAATCTGCAGCGCCTTGTAGATGCCGAGCAGCAGCGACAGTCGCTCCAGCGTGTCGTGGCTGAGGCGCGCGGTCTCGGGCGTCGCCCTCCACTTGAAGAACGTCGAGCGGCCCGGCTTGCCGAGCAGCACGATCTGCTCGTCGGCGCTCAGGTCCCAGTCGCGCGCGATGTTGAAGAACGCACGCAGACCGGCCGCGGACATCTGCGTCAGCGTGGGTTCCGAAAGCGATTGTCGCGGCGATGCCTCGGGCGAGGAAATTCGGGCAGCGTGAGTCATTGCGGGTAGGTCCCTATGTGTACTTTTTAATGATATTAGTCCAAAAGTGGATTTTAGCAAGAGAATATAATCCCGGCTCGTTTTGGCAGTCGTCGATCAGGAGAAGCAGCAGATGCGGGTTCGAGCAGTAGCAGCGGCGCTGGCCGTGTGGTGTGTGTCGGAGGTGGCGTTGGCTGCCGGTTATGGGGAAGTGTGGAATCCGCCGGAGGCGAGCGGGCATATCGCGAGCGGACACGTTACCCGGCAGGCGCATGCGCGGAAAAAACCCGAGGCGGTGAAAGTGAAGGCGGGCGCCAAGGGCGGAATCAAGACCAAAGCTGGTGCGCATGCGCGGCAGACGGCGAGCGCCCGGCACGCGGCAACCCATGTCGCGTCGGCCGGCGCGGCCCACGGCGGCAAACTCGCGGCGCATGGGAACGGCGAGAAACATCTCGTGGCGGGCGGGAACGTGAAAGGCGGTACGAAAGTCGCGGCGTCGGGCCCGAACCGGTCGCACGCCACCGTGACCGCGCAGACCGCGAAGCACGCGCAGCCACATGTGCAACTGGCGCACGCGAAGCCGGCTCAGGGCAAGGTCGTGCACGCCGATTTCGCGGCGGTTCACACCGCGCGTCCCCATGTGGACAAGGTCGCGGCGAAGCCCGCGATTTCCGGTGCGAATCTGATCAAACCGCCCGTGCGGACTTCGTCGGACGCATCCGCAAACGTTAGCGACATCGCGCCGATGGGCTCCGTGCCCAATCCGGCGACCGCCAGCAGCGGTTCGCTGCCGCCGATCATCCACTAAGGCTGCTTCGAGCGGCGCGGCGCGGTGTGGCATCGGTCGTGGCGTCACGCCGTGGCGAGGCCGTTTGCAAGCAGCCGCAGCGTTTCCGCCGAGCGGGCCTCGCGCACGCGCGAATGCAGCGTCACACGCGATTCCGGCAGCGCCGGCAGGCTGAGCCGCGCGCCGACGTCGATCAGACCGCGCGGCGCAACCCGACGCGCGAGCGGCGACACGGCGAGCCCAGCAGCCACAGCCGCGCCCACTGCCGCGACGCCACCACCCACAAACACCTCCTGCCAGGCGATCCCCGCCGCCGTCAGCGTGTGCAACGCGACCTCACGCACGTTGCACGGCGGGCTCAATAGCGCGAGCGCTAGCGGCTCACCGACTCGCGGCAGCCATGTCGGCGTCGCGAGCCAACCGAGCGGTTCGCTGAACAGCGTCTGCGCGTCATCGCGCGGCGGTTCGTCGGCGCCGTAGCGGACGATCGCCGCATCGAGCCGGCGTTCGTCGAACTGCGCGAGCAACGCCGCCGATGTGCCCATATGCAACTCGACCACGAGGCCCGGATCGTGTGCGTTGAGCCGGCCGAGCAGGTGCGGCAGATCGGAGCCCGCAACGTGCTCGCTGAGCCCGAGCACGAGCCGTCGCCGCTCCACCGACAGCGCGCCGAGCGCGCGCTCGTGCGCGTTCAGCAACTCGCGCGCGGCGCCGAGAAACGCGTGGCCGTCGGCGGACAGACGCACGATGCGCGGCGTGCGCTCCAGCAACTGCTTGCCCAGGTGCGCCTCCAGTCGCTTCAGCTTCAGGCTGACGGCCGATTGCGTGGTGTCGAGCGCGTCCGCGGCGCGCGTGAAGCTGCGCAGATCGGCGACCAGCACGAAGGCGCGCACCGCATCGAGATCGAGGACTTTCATTTCGGATGGAAATAGATGAAATAGACAGAGATATCTGTTTATTATGACGGCGCGCGCCTAAGCTGTGTTCAAGCCAACACCGCAAACAAGGAGCCCATCATGCCGCTCACCCGGATCTCACTGCGCGCCGGCAAGCCGGCCGATTACCGCCAGGCGCTGAGCGCCGGCATCCAGCGCTCGCTGGTGGACACGTTCAACGTGCCGAAGGACGACATGTTCATGCTGATCACCGAGCACACGCCCGACAACATGATCTATGACCGGCAGTACCAGAATATCGAGCGCGGCGACGATCTCGTCGTGATCCAGCTGACCGTTAGCAACACGCGCTCGGTCGAGCAGAAGAAGGCGCTCTACCGGCGCATCGTCGATGAACTCGGGAAGTCGCCGGGCGTGCGGCCCGAGGATGTGTTCATCAATCTCGTCGAGGTCGAGAAGGAGAACTGGTCGTTTGGGAATGGGATTGCACAGTACGCAAGCCGTCCCGACTAGCGAAATGCGTTGTTAGTCCAAAGTTCAGATGTCGCGTTTCCGCTAAATTGAAATGTCGTGTTTGCGGGTTCAGGCTGGTGGCCAGCATTCCTTAAGGAGCGCCGGCCATGAACGCATCTGGGACGATCACCATGTCGATGACGTCGCTGATCGGCTTCCTCACAGAGAACTGCTGCTCCGGTGCATCGTGCGCCGCGAGCGACCTTTCCAACTGTTGCCGAGACGAAACATGAAACGCATGCACATTCACGTGGCTGTGGACAATCTTGCCGACAGCATCCGCTTCTACAGCGCGATGTTTGGCAACGTCGAGCCGACGGTCATCAAGAGCGATTACTGCAAGTGGGAGTTGAGCGACCCCGTCGTGAACTTCGCGATCTCGCAACGCGGGGCGAAACCTGGCGTCGATCACATTGGCATCCAGGTCGAAACCGATGAAGAACTGGCAGAGATGAACGCGCGCTTCGCCGCCGCTGAAGTTCCCGTGCAGCACCAGAGCGGCACGACATGCTGTTACGCGAAGTCGGACAAGGCGTGGACCGTCGATCCGCAAGGCGTGGCCTGGGAAACCTTTCTGACCCTCGAATCGGCTCCCATCTATGGGCAATCTCATACCCAGGAGGCATTGGCAGCAAACGAACCCGCGGCAGCCTGCTGCGCTCCGTCCCAGACAAGCATTTCCGGCAGAGGAAACCAATGAGTCGCGCTGAGGCTCGTGCAGCCGCGCGCCCAGCCATAGCGTTTGGCTGGGAACCAGTATTCACGAGAGGGTGACATCGCGCGGTCTCCTGGTTCGGGCGCTTGCTCATTGTCGACGATTCACGGTCGGTAAGTGCAAGCATTGCATCTTCCGCGCTGTATCACGCGGGACTATATTTCCTGGACCGGCTTCAACCCCAGTCCATCGACAGGAAACGTTCCATGCAACCCGCAAACCAGCAAAAAACCGTGCTTCTGATCGGCGCCTCGCGCGGCCTCGGCTTTGCGATGGTCGAGGAGTATCTGAAGCGCGGCTGGCGAGTCATCGCGACCGGCAGGCAAAATTCCACGACCAGGCTCCTTCAGCTTGCGACGGCGTCACATGACGCACTCGAAGTCGAAACGGTCGACGTCACGATGCCCGAACAGGTCGCCGCGTTGCGGGGCCGCCTCGAAGGACGTCCGATCGACCTGCTGTTCGTCAACGCCGGCGTCAAGAACGACGATAGTGAAACGATCGCGGATGTATCGACCGACGAATTCGTGCGCGTGATGGTGACGAACGCGTTGAGTCCGATGCGGGTCGTCGAGGCGCTGCACGATCTCGTTCGGCCGACTGGCACGATCGGCGTGATGTCGTCGGGGCAGGGCAGCGTCGCCAACAACGAGAATGGCAACTACGAGGTCTATCGCGGCAGCAAGGCCGCGCTCAACATGTTCATGCGAAGCTTTGCCGCGCGTCATCGAAGCGATACCAGAACCCTGCTGCTGATGGCGCCCGGCTGGGTGCGAACCGATATGGGCGGGCCGGACGCGCGTCTGAGCATCGACGAAAGCATCCCGAACCTGGTCAGCACGATCGACGCTTACGAGGGCCGTGCCGGTTTGCATTACCTCGATTACCTCGGCAGAGTCGTGCCGTGGTGAGTGGCAAGCGTAGGGGCCAGCGGCGGAAGAGCGCGTCGCTATAATGATTCGCCGCCCTACCACGTACCCTCAACCACTCTCTGCCATGACCATCGACCGCCCCGATCCTCCCCGCGATGCCCTCGAACTCGGCGGCTCCGTCTGGTTTCAGGCGGGCACGCAGACGCTCGGCGGCGCGGCCCGCATCGCGCTGCTTGCGGCGATTGGCGAGACCGGCTCGATCACGAGCGCGGCGAAGGCGGTCGGCATCAGCTACAAAGGCGCGTGGGATGCCATCGACACGATGAACAACCTCGCCGGCGAGCCGCTCGTCGTGCGTCTGACCGGCGGCAAGGGCGGCGGCGGCACGACGCTGACGCCGCGCGCGATGAAGCTGATCGAGACGTTTCGCGCGGTCGAGCGCGAGCATCGGCGCTTTCTCGAACGTGCCGGCGCGGCGATCGGCGAAGGCTTCGCGACGGACTGGGACCTGATCGGCCGCATCGGCGTGAAGACGAGCGCGCGCAACCAGTTCTACGGCACGGTGTCGGCGATCGAGCGCGGCACCGTCAACGACGAAGTGTCGCTCGCGCTGCCCGGCGGCCACACGATCGTCGCCGTGCTCACGCACGAGAGCACCGAAGCCCTCGGGCTCGCGGTCGGCGTGGCGGCGTTTGCGCTGATCAAGGCGTCGTGGGTCGTTTTGCTCGTACCGGGTGATGGCGATCGCGATGCGCCGTTGAGCCTGTCGGCGCGCAATCAGTTGCGTGGCACCGTGCACAGCGTGAAGCGCGGCGCGGTGAACGCGGAAGTGTCGCTGGGGCTCGAAGGCGGCGCGGTGGTCACGGCGGTCGTCACCAATGGCAGCGTCGAGATGCTCGGTTTGCAGGAAGGCGCGAGCGCGGTCGCGGTGTTCAAGGCGTCGAGCGTGATACTTGGCGTGAAGGATTGAGGTTGCCGGGGCGTAACGAAGGCGCAATGCCACCCGCTCAACGAGGCGACGCCTCGCTGCGCGCATATCCTGCGAACGGATGATCCTCGCGCACGCGTCCGTCGCTGACCTGCACGACCTGATCGCCGAATGCGGCGACGTCGTCCGGATCGTGCGTGATCAGCACCATCGGAATATCGAGCCGTGTTTGCAGGTCCGATAGCTCGCGTCGCATGCGCTGGCGCAACTCACTATCCAGTGCGGAAAACGGCTCGTCGAGCAACAGCAGGCGCGGCTGCGAAACCAGCGCGCGCGCGAGCGCCACACGCTGCTTCTGCCCGCCCGACAGCTGCGCCGGGTGATTGCCCGCCAAGCCCCTCAATTCGAGCGCATCGAGCCAGTAATCGACCTGCGCATGCGCGCCGCGCGCACGCGGATTGAGCCAGCCCCGGTGCAGCCCGAAGCCGATGTTCTGCCGCACGTTCAGATGCGGAAACAGCGCGTAGTCCTGAAACAGATACGCGATCTTGCGCGCCTGCGGCTTCTGATCGATGCCGACCGCGCTATCGAACAAGGTGGTGCCGTGCAGCGTGATGGTCCCTTCATCGGGACGCAGCAAGCCGGCGATCGCCTGCAAGGTCAGGCTCTTGCCCGCGCCCGACGGCCCGAACAGCACGAGCCGCTGCGTGCTCGCGCTGAACGCGACGTCGAGCGTGAAGCGCCGCTCGGCGGTCTCGAAGGTCTTGCGGATGGCGACGTTGAGCGGCATGTCAGCGGGCTCTCAGAAGCGTGTGCTGCGGCACGAGACGCCCCGCGAGCAGCAGGATCGTCACGCACGCGACCGATGTCACGAGCACGAGGAAGTTGGCGGTGCTGTCGTCGCCGGCCTGCACCGCCGAATAGACCGCGACCGACAGTGTCTGCGTGCGGCCTGGCAGATTGCCCGCGATCATCAGCGTCGCGCCGAATTCGCCGAGCGCGCGCGCGAACGCGAGCAGGCCGCCCGCGAGGATCCCGCGCGCGGCGAGCGGCAGCGTCACGCGGAAAAACACCGCGGCTTCGCTGACGCCGAGCGTGCGCGCCGCGCGCCCCAACTGCGGATCGACGCCCTCAAAGGCGGCGCGCGCGGACTTCAGCACGAGCGGAAACGCGACCACCGTCGACGCAATCACCGCGCCCTGCCACGTGAAGACGAGCTGGATGTCGACGCGGTCGAGCCACGCGCCGATCACGCCGCGTCGGCCGAGCAGCACGAGCAGGTAATAGCCGAGCACGGTGGGCGGCAGCACGAGCGGCAGCATCAGCAGCGAATCGATCACGTCGCGCGCGCCGGAGCGCCAGCGCGACAGGCCGAGCGCGGCCGCGACGCCGAGCACGAGAGTGAGCGCGGTGGCCCAGCCTGCGACCTTCAGCGATAGCAGCAGCGGAACCCAGGCCTGTTGCATGAGCGTGTGCTCTCCCCGTGAATCAATGCGCCGGCTTGAAGCCGTACTTCGCGAGCACCGCCTCGCCGGCCGGCGACAGCACGAAGTCGATGAAGGCTTGCGCGTCGGCCGCGTGATGGCTGCCTTCGACCTGCGCGATCGGATAGCTGATCGGCGTTTGCGTCGGCAGGTTCAGCGCGATCTTGACCTTGTCGGGCATGATCGCGGCATCGGTGCCGAACACGAAGCCGGCGTCGACTTCGCCGCGCGCGACGTAATCAAGGCTCTGACGCACGTTCGACGCGAGCACCGCCTTCGCGCTGACCGCGTCCCACACGCCGGCGGCCTGAAGCGCGCCTTGCGTGTAGCGGCCAACCGGCACCGAGGCCGGATCGCCGAACGCGACGCGCTTGACGTTCGCGGTCGTCAGCGCGTTGAGGTTGGCGGGCGCGAAATGACTGTCGGCTGGCACGATCAGCACCAGTGAGTTGGCGGCGAAGTCGCGCCGCGTCGACGGCACGATCACCTTTTCGGCGGCGGCCTTGTCCATTGCCTTCTGATCCGCGGACGCGAATACGTCGGCGGGCGCGCCTTTGACGATCTGTTGCATCAGCACGTCGGACGCGCCAAAGTTCAACAGAACCTTGGTGCCCGGATGCTGTTGCTCGAACGCGTCGCCGACCGCCTTGAACGCATTGGTCAGGCTGGCGGCGGCCGAGACCACCAGTTCATCGGCGTGGGCCTTGACGCTGACCACGACGGCGACGGCGGCTGCGACGCACAGCGCGTACTGCTTCAGATGGCAAGAGCGTGTCATGAAGGACCTGGAGCCTGACGTGAACGGGAAGCAGTGGCTTAAAAACGCTATCGTAATATATGCGCAGTTATAGCGGTGCGCGAGAAACGGTCGATTCGGCGCAGCGCTTCACGTATGGCGTGAAGCGAGGGAAGTGCTACGAAACTGTAAAAGGAAGCGTGAAAACGCGGCGGAAGGGCCGGCGCAGCGTGCTCAGATGTCCGACGCGCGCATCGGCTCGAGCGTATTGCGCGTTTGCGACAGCGGCGCGGCCGACGGTCGAATGTCGCGTGGGGCCCGCCATTTCGCGCGAATGAACGGCCGGTCGTGGCCGGACACCTTCAATGCGATATGCGTGACCCAGCGCTGCGTGGGCACGTGCACGCCGTGCATCAGGATTGCCAGCACCATCAGGCTGACGGTGACCGGGAGCGCCGACAGCCGGCCCGGCTCCGCATTCCACGCGATGCGCACGAACACGAGCGCGGTGAGCGCGCCGACGAGGCAGCCAGTCACGGCTTCGGACGGCGAATGCGCGCTCAGCACCACGCGCGACAAACCCACCGCCAGGCCGGCGGCAAGCCCCCCGAGCACGCCGAGCAGCCGGACGGCGCGGCGCGCGGGCAATAGCATCAAAAACAGCGCGACCGGATAGACGGCCGTGGACAGCATGGAGTGACCGCTGACGCCGGTGAAATCGAGCTCGCGCACGCCGACGCCCCAGCCGAGGAAGGCGAGCTTGGTCACGGTCACGACGCCGATCGCCGTACCGAGCAGCGCGAGCCAGCAGGCCGCGAGCCGCCACGAGTAGCCGACCGCCAACCACAGCGCGATGGCGAGCGCGAGCGGCAGCGTCAAGCCGGCGCCGCCGAGGCTGGTGATCGAATACCACAGGTGGATCGGTAAATCGGGCATGGCGGGAGCGCGACGCGGGTCGCGTGAAATCGGGTTGGTGGAAATCGGCGCGCGGCCGGCACGAAACGCCGATGCGGCCCGCATCGACACGTCGGGAGATCAACCGCCAGTATAGTCGGGTGTCGCGCGACGGTCTTGCGGCGCACAGCGCTTCTGCACGCCGAATGTGGGCTGCCGAACGGCTATCGACGTGGTTTGACGACAGGGCCCCGGCAAGGTTCGCGACGATCGAAATGGGGCACGAAGAGCGGCGCTGTGTTCAGCACCGCAGGAAAAATGATGTTATTGTGCATTGCACAACTTCATCTGATCCGCAGTTTTGGGGTCCGCATTTGTCTCTTTTGCGAGGTTATCGCCGATGGCAAAAAGCCTATCGAAAATCTGGCTGCGTGGTTTGAAGCGCCTGCTCGCGATCCAAACCGAACACGCGCAAAAAACCGCCAAGCGAGCGCAGGCGCGACCGGTTCGCGCCGCCACCACCAAACCGTCGAGCAAGGCTCATCCACTGAAGCCGGCTGCCGCGCTACGCACGCCGATGAAACGCGAAGCGCCGCGCGAGTCGCGCGTGCGTCCACGCGCGGCAGCGTGGGCGAGCGGCGCGTGGACGCGCTCGTTCCATTCCGCGCCGGCCGCGCCGGGCCGGCTGGTCAATCACCTGCAGTACGGGCTCTATATCCCGTCCGGGCACGCGCATGAGGCGATGCCGCTGGTCGTGATGCTGCATGGCTGCACGCAGTCGATCGACGAATTCGCCGAGGGTACGCGCATGAACCTGCTCGCCGACCGCCACGGCTTCGCGGTCGTGTATCCGGAGCAGTCGAAGCACGCGCACTCGCACCGCTGCTGGCATTGGTACGATGCCGGCGCTAACGCGGGCGGCGCGGAAGCGCGCGCGGTCGTGTCGCTAGTGGATTCGCTGGTCGAGCAGCACGGCTTTGACCGCGCGCGTGTCTACGTGGCGGGGATTTCGGCGGGCGCGGGGCTGACCGCGCTATTGGCCGTCAAGTACCCCGGGCATTTCGCCGCGGTCGCGCTGCATTCCGGCCCCGCTTTCGGCGAGGCGCGCTCCGGCATTACCGCGATGGACGTGATGCGGCGCGGCGCGCGTCGCGAGCCGGCGGAACTCGTCGACGAAACCACGAACGTCGCGCAATACCCGGGCATGCCGGCATTGATCGTCCACGGCGATGCCGACCATGTGGTGGCGCCGGTCAACGCGGACCAGTTGGCGACACAGTTTCTGCGTCTGAACCGCCTCATTGACGCGAACGGCGCGCGCAAAGCCGGCGAGACGCGCGAGGACCGCAAAAATGGCGTCGTGATGCGCGATTATCTGCGCGGCGGGCGGCGCGTGGTACGGGTTTGTCGTGTGCAGGGGCTGGGTCACGCATGGGCCGGCGGCGACGATGCGCTGCCCTTCCATTCGTCCAAGGGCCCGGACGCGAGCGCCATGCTGTGGGAGTTTTTCCGGCATCAGCGTCGTGCGGACGCGGGCCGAATCGCGGAAGGATTGGCGGCATCGTCGGTCGGGCGGTGACGTCCGGGCAACACCTCGAAAATGATTAGTGGCATGAAATCAGGGTTTTCCCTATAATGCGGGTTATCCCTTAGGCGTAACCGCCTAGCTATCATTGCCGAGGTGAACCATGTATCTGATCAGCCGCCTGTTCCTGTTTCTGACCAAGTCGCCGGACCAGCTCGCGAAGGAGCGCGCTGACGCCTATCTCGCTGAAGCGACCGATCTCTACGATCTCGAATTCCGCATGCGCAAGCTCGATCAAGAGACGAACGCGCGTCCGTCGTGGATGAGCCAGCACTACGGCTAAGCCGACTGCCTGTAATCGGCATCAGGCCGTCAGCAATCGGAACATCGGCGCGTGGTGAGGCGCTGGTGTTTGGGGTTGGCGATCAGGCTAGTGCCCGTGTCGCGCACTCCCCTTTTCTCATCGCGCGGCCTTCGCGACCGCTCGGCAGACTCCACTCAAGCAGCCGGATTCAGCTGCCACAACGCGTAGTTCAAAAGCGCGGCGTACGCGACCCACACGACATACGGCACGAGCAGAATGCCCGCGAGGCGATCGCGCCGCCAGAACACATACGTCAGCATCACGATCAGTAGCAGCAGAATCAGGATGTCGATCAGCGCCGTCTCCGGCCGATGCAGGCCGAAAAACAGCCACATCCACGCGGCGTTGAACACCAGCTGCACGACCCACAGTACGATCGCCGCGGTCAGGCCGTCGCGCTTCCACACGCGCCACGCGGAAAACGCCATCAGCACGTAAAGTACGGTCCAGACCGGTGGGAAAACCCAGTTCGGCGGATTGAACACAGGCTTTTGCAGGCCCGTGTACCACGCGTCCGGCAGAGACAGACTCGCGGCCCAGCCGGCCGCCAGCGTCAGGATCAAAAACACGAGCAGCGACGGCAGACGGCGCATCTTCGCCCCCTTCAGACCTTCTTATTCAATAATGTGAGCAGGCACTCACTTTCCGTATCAGGCCAGTGTGCGCTCGCGGGCCTGTGCCTGGTCGACGATCCGTTCGGGATAATTCCCGCCCAGTACCATGCACCGAATTCCGCGAGCCGCTCCGCGCCGGCCAGCCACCGCGCGTGAATCCATTTTGCCGGCAAGTTCGCGAGCTGCGGTAGATATCGTTTGATAAAGCGCCGTCGGGGTCGAATTTTTCGGATCGCGTGAGCGGATTGAAAATACGGGAGTAAGGTTGCGCGCCGTAGCCGGTCGAGGCGGCCCACTGCCAGCCGCCGTTGTTCGCCGAGAAATCGAAGTCGTTCAGCAAATCGGCGAAGTATCGCTCGCCGAGCCGCCAGTCGATGCCGAGATCCTTCGCGAGGAAGCTTGCCGCGACCATCCGCAGACGGTTGTGCATATAGCCGGTCTGGTTCAACTGCAGCATCGCGGCATCGACGAGCGGATAGCCGGTGCGGCCGTCGCACCAGGCGGCGAACGCTGCAGGCGGCGGGCGCGTGTCATCGGGAGAGGCAGTCGGGCTGAAGGTGGTCGAGGACCGGCTACGCAGGATGCGTGCCGTGCGCGCGAAAACAATCAGCGCCCAGCCCTATTGTGCAGGGTGCGGGCGCTGCTCGCGACGGCGCAGGGTAATGCGCCGTGAGCGGTTCTTCTTGAGCATTGCTGATCGGCGCAACGGCCGACCTGACCTCAAGCGACGTGCAGACGAACCGCGACGTTGTTACGCGTAGCGTTCGAGTACGGGCAGACCTGGTGCGCTGCATCCACCAGTTCCCTGGCAGTGTCCGCAGCCAGACCCGGCAGAGTGATACGCAGGTCGATGTCGAGCGCGAAGCCGCCCTTGTCGTTCGGACCGATGCCGACGTCGGCGGAAACCTGCGTGTCGGCCGGCAGGGCCTGTTTGCGCTGGCCGGCGACAAACTTCATGGCGCTCAGGAAACAGGCCGAGTAGCCGGCTGCAAACAGCTGTTCGGGATTCGTGCCTGCTGCACCATTTCCGCCGAGTTCACGCGGTGCCGCCAGCTTCACGTCCAATGCATCGTCCGACGATACGGCGCGGCCGTCGCGGCCGCCGGTGCTCGTTGCGCTTGCCTTGTAGAGGATGTTCATGGTGCGGTTCCTAGTCTGGGGTATCAGGGTTGGCTTGTTTGCCGCTGGCTGCCGGTTCGCCGGTCTGGCGAAGCGCTAGCGAAGCGCTAGCGAAGCGACAGATGACCAAGATAGTACACAAATCATTTGTGCACAAATTAATTTTTCGATGGAACCGGAACTAGTCCTTTTCAGTTATCGCCCTACTGGTCCATGAAGTCGTTGAGCGTCGTGCGCAGGCGTGTGAGGTCGTCGCGCAGACGCAGCAGGAAGTCCGCCGTCTGCTGCGTCGCGCAGAAGATTTCGCCGGGCACGTCGCGCGCCTGACGCTTGAGCGCCTTGCCCGCGCCCGTCAGGCGAATGTAGACGAGGCGCTCATCGTCGGTGCCGCGCGCGCGCTCGACGAGTCCCTGCGCTTCGAGGCGCTTGAGCAGCGGCGTGACCGTCGCCGGATCGAGATTCAGGCGCGCGGCCATGTCCTTGACGGTGACGTCGTCGGTTTCCCACAGCACGAGCATCGCCAGATACTGTGGATACGTGAGTCCGAGCTTTTCGAGCAGCGGCTTGTACGCTTTCGTCATCGCGAGCGAGGTCGAGTAGAGCGCGAAGCACAGTTGCTCGTCGAGCGTGAAGGGGAGAGCGGGGCGCTGGGTCATGATTCATCTCGGCAAAAAGAGCGTGCAAATGGATTGCACGCAAACCATTGTGCCGCAAGTCGATTCAGGATGCCGAGCGTCGGGAACAGGTGTGTCGACAGAGACGTCGGGAAGGTGCGCGCGGAACACGCGGCGCGCGCGGGCGCCAGAACGGCTCCCGCGCGGGAACGACGGATCAGGCCGCCGGCGTGGTCGGCAGATCCGGCGTTTGCGGCGTCTGCACGCCGAAGCAGCCGCGATAGGTCGCGTAGAACGAGCAGTACAGCATGGTCGTGACGATCATCGTCGCGGGCATCAGGATCGCGAACGCGAAGTCGGCCGCGCCGAGCGCCTGCATCAGCACGGACAGCCCGATCGACACGACCGTTGCGACTGCGAACCACAGCGCCGCGAATACGACGAAAGCGCCGCGATTGCGCCAGCAACTGACGACGCTGAAGAACATGGCCTTGACGGGCGGCACGTCGTGCCAGGCGGCGAGGATGGGCGAGAACCAGAACAGCATCGCGACCGGTATGTAGAACGCGAGCGCGGTGATCACCGCGAGCGGGATATTGCTGTTGGCGATCGTGTTCTCGTCCATCGACGCGTTGCCGAGCATCACCTTCAGCAGCATGCCGCCGTCGGCGAGCGCCGAGCCGGCCAGCACGAGCGCCATGGCGATGACATACAGCACGCCGAGCACGAGCAGCCGCCGCGCGACCACCGGGCCATACGAATGAAAGCCGTCGACAAGGATGGTCGGAAACACCGGTTTGCCCGCGATCGTGTTGCGGCATGCGGCCATGAAGCCGACCGCGACACCGGGAATGAACAATAGCGGCAACACGCCGCCGACCACCGGAATCTGCGACACGAGCGTCATCACCAGCAAATAGGTGAAGAACAGCGTCAGAAAGGCGAGCGGATTCTTGCGGAACAGCCAGATACCCTGGCGGAACCACACATAGCCGGTTTTCGCGGGGACTTCGATCAGTTGCATGAGGTATGGATGCCTGGATTCGCGACGCCGTGCAGGCGCTCGCGCAGAATGCGTTCGAAATGACCGGGGTCGTGCGGCTTCAGCAGTTCGGCCGCGCGCGGCAAATGAAAATCATACAGGCGCGAGACCCAGAAACGGTATGCGCCCGCACGCAGCATGTCGCCCCAGTGATGGTTTTCCTCGACGGTGAACGGCCGCACCGTCTGATACGCGCGCAACAGCGCCTCGGTGCGCTCGGCGTCGAGCTTGCCGGTCGCGAGGTCGACGCACCAGTCGTTGACCGTCACCGCGACGTCGAACAGCCACTTGTCGCAGCCGGCGAAATAGAAATCGAAGAAACCACCGAGCCGCACTTCGTGGCCGGTGTCGGGCGCCGCGTGAGCGAACATCGCGTTGTCGCGGAACAGGTCGGCGTGGCACGGGCCTGCGGGCATTGCCGCGTAATCGGCGGAGGCGAAGAACGCTTCCTGATGCGCAAGCTCGGAGGCCAGCAGATCGCGCTGCTCGCCTTCCAGATACGGCAGGATCGTCGGCACGGTTTCGCGCCACCACGGCAGGCTGCGCAGGTTCGGCTGATAGCGCGGATAGTCGCGGCCCGCGAGGTGCAGGCGCGCGAGCATCTGGCCGACCTCGACGCAATGCTCGACGCCCGGCGAGAGTTCGGGTGCGCCTTCGAGCTTTGTCACGATGGTCGCGGGTTTGCCGAGCAGCATGCCGAATAGCGCGCCGTCGAGACGCGGCATCGGATCCGGTACCGGCACGCGATGCGCGGCAAGATGCCGCATCAGGTTCAGATAGAACGGCAGTTGTTCAGCTGTCAGCTTTTCGAAAATCGTCAGCACGTATTCGCCGCGCGTCGTCGTCAGAAAGAAGTTGCTGTTTTCAATGCCGGACGAAATGCCGCGAAACTCGACGACATCGCCGAGATCGTAGTGACTCATCCATTCTGCGAGTTGGGATTCGTTGACAGCGGTGAAGACGGCCATGCGGAAACGTCGGATCAGGTTGTTCGGGCTGGCGCGGTGCGGCCAGTGCGAGGTGAGACAAACGAATGAGGCGGAGCGGGCGACGAATGCGGAACGGCGAAGTGCAAGCGTCGCCGCATTCAGCGCGGGTTCATCGCGCAGCGGCCGCGATCGGGTTGAGCGGGGGCGCGGTCGCGCCGCGGCCGCCGTTGCCGGCGTGCCGCTTTCGTAACGATCAATAGTGGAGATTCACCGATGGCAAGCGCGTACTGGGCTTGCCGCTGTCGTGGACGGTGGGCGACGTGTCGGGCGACGCGCTCATCTGGTAGCGGGTGCCGAAATTCGAATGCACGTCGATTTCGACCGGCTTGCCCTTGTCGCGGAATTCGGTGATTTCGGTGCCGTTCGGGCTGACTTCGTGAAAGCTCGGCGTGCGCGGAACGTTGATGTCGACCTTCGAGCTGACCTCTGCGGCCGGACGATTGATCTTGTCCAGGTCCGGCAGACCGGCCCGTTCATTGCCGGACTGGGGCACGCCGGCGGCCGGCGGTTCGTCGACGGGCTGGGCAGCCATCGCGGCGTTGCCGAAGGCCAGAGCCAGCGCAACAGCGATGGGAAGGAGCAGCTTCATGGTGATTCTCCGATTGGGTGCCAGATTCTAGCAAATCCGGCCTGACGCACGGGCGCCAAGCCTTATTTTGCGCCGCTTTCGCGCAACCTGCGCGCGTTCTCGCGGGCGCTGTTGCAAGCGTCGCCGCCGACATTTGGCAACAGCGGGTTCCGTGGTAATGTCGTCTCATCAAAAAGGGTGAACGATGATGATCAACAACGATATCAATCAGCGCACGGTGCAGACTCCCGCCAACAGCTTCCCAACCGAAGGCTTCGACGACGCGGCCGAGGCCGTCACCCGCCTCGCCGCGATCTACGAGGCGAACACGTCGTTCCTGCGCGATGCGTTCGCGCGCTATCGCCGCAACGAGCAGTTCGACCATCGCGTGCGCGCCTGCTATCCGTTCGTGCGCGTGCGTACCGAGGTCAACACGCACGTCGATTCACGTCGCTCGTACGGTTTCGTCGCGGGGCCGGGCGTGTTCGAGACGACCGTCACGCGGCCAGACCTGTTCGGCAACTACTATCGCGAGCAACTGCGGCTGCTGGCGAAGAATCATCACGTGCAGATCGAGGTCGGTGTGTCGGACCAGCCGATTCCGATTCATTTCGCGTTCGCCGAGGGCATCCACCTCGAAGGCGATCTGGACCGCGAGCGCCTGTTCCTGATGCGCGACATCTTCGATATACCGGACCTCGCGCTGCTCGACGACCGCATCGTCAACGGCACGTACGAGCCGCTGCCGGGCGAGCCGCATCCGCTCGCGTTGTTCACGGCGGCGCGCGTCGATTTTTCACTGCATCGGCTGAAGCACTACACGGCGACCTCGCCGACGCATGTGCAGAACTACGTGCTGTACACCAACTACCAGTTCTATATCGACGAATTCGTCAAGCTCGGCCGGGGCATGATGGCCCGTACCGACGACGAGGAATTGCGCGGCTATCGCAGCGAATACACGTCGTTCGTCGAGCCCGGCGACGTCATCACCTACAACGAGAATCTCGGCGAGCAGGCGCAGGAGGGCACGCTGCCGCCACGTCTGCCGCAGATGCCGGCCTATCACCTGAAACGCGCGGACGGCAGCGGCATCACGATGATCAACATTGGGGTCGGGCCGTCGAATGCGAAGACCATCACCGATCACATCGCGGTGCTGCGTCCGCATGCGTGGATCATGCTCGGCCACTGCGCGGGACTGCGCAACACGCAGCGTCTCGGCGACTACGTGCTCGCGCACGGCTATGTGCGCGAAGATCATGTGCTCGATGCCGATCTGCCGCTGTGGGTGCCGATTCCGGCGCTCGCCGAAGTGCAGGTCGCGCTCGAGCGCGCGGTCGCGCAGGTCACGCAGCTCGACGGCGTCGAGCTGAAGCGCGTGATGCGCACGGGCACGGTGGCGAGCGTCGACAATCGCAACTGGGAGCTGCGCGATCATCGCGAGCCGGTGCAGCGGCTGTCGCAAAGCCGTGCAATCGCGCTCGATATGGAAAGCGCGACGATCGCCGCGAACGGCTTTCGCTTCCGCGTGCCTTACGGCACGTTGCTGTGCGTGTCGGACAAGCCGCTGCACGGCGAGCTGAAGCTGCCGGGCATGGCCGATCAGTTCTATCGCGCGCAGGTCGATCAGCATCTGCAGATCGGCGTGAAGGCGATGGAACTGCTGCGGATGAATGGGCTGCATCGATTGCATAGCCGCAAGCTGCGGAGTTTCGCGGAAGTCGCGTTTCAGTAACTCAGGCCGAGGCACTGATAAACAGCCCGCTTACGCTGGATGTGCCGCTTTGAAGATGGCTCGCGAGCGGCAACGCGCCGCCGAATGAAATGAGACCGAGGTCGAGAAAGCCGCTGAAGATCTCACGCAACGTCGGCATGGGCACGAGCGCGGCTTCGGGTGAGGTGAGTTCGTTCAGATTGCGAGCTTCAAGTACCAGCTGAGCACGTTAGCGCCGGACGGCAAGCGTGCAAACGATTTGTTCGCCAATCCGGTTGACAGTCAGCGAGCCGCAAACTGGCCTGCTAAACGAAAGCGGGCAGCCCGAAGGCTGCCCGCCATGTGCGCGACGATAGGCATCGTGCTACGCGCAATGCGAGGCGCGCAGCCTCTTGCCATCACAGGTAGAACATCCGGTCTTCTTCCGACTTGACCGGATGAACTTCGCCTTCCTCGCGGTCTTCGTAGAACTTGAGCACCGCTTCGAGCACCTGGTCCGGATTGTCGATCACCTGCATCAGATCGATGTCGGTCGGATTGATCAAACCCATCGGAATCAGAGCGCTCTTGAACCACGCGAGCAGACCTTCCCAGAACTCGGCGCCGACCAGAATGATCGGCACATGGCGCGACTTCTTGGTCTGGATCAGCGTGAGCACTTCGGCCAGTTCGTCGAGCGTGCCGAAGCCGCCGGGCATCACGATCACCGCGTCCGAGTTCTTCACGAACGTGACCTTGCGCGTGAAGAAATGGCGGAAGCGCAGCGAGATGTCCTGCCACTGGTTGCCCGACTGCTCGTGCGGCAACTCGATGTTCAGACCGACCGAAGGCGCCTTGCCCGCATGCGCGCCCTTGTTGGCCGCTTCCATGATGCCGGGGCCGCCGCCGGAGATCACCGCGAAGCCAGCATCCGACAATTTGCGCGCGATCTGCGTGGCGAGTTTGTAGTACGGCGAGTTCGGTTTCAGGCGCGCCGAACCGTAGATGCTGACCGCCGGGCGAATCTCCGACAGGTACTCGGTCGCCTCGATAAACTCTGCCATAATCGTGAACATCTGCCACGATGCGCGGGCTTTCTTGGCCGTTGCGCGCTCTTGATCTGCGAGCGATCGCAGACTCGGAATCACTTTTCTCTTAGTCATAATGCCTGAAGAACGAAGCCTTGAAGGTAAGACCCTGCTGTTGGTCGACGGTTCGAGTTATCTGTACCGGGCCTACCATGCGATGCCTGATCTGCGCGGTCCCGAGGGTGGCCCGACGGGTGCGCTCTACGGGATGATCAACATGCTGCGGCGCATGCGCAAGGAAGTCACAGCAGAGTATAGCGCGTGCGTGTTCGACGCCAAGGGCAAAACGTTTCGCGACGACTGGTATCCGGAATACAAGGCGAACCGTCCGTCGATGCCAGAAGATCTTGCCCGTCAGATCGAGCCGATTCACGTCGCGGTGCGTGCGCTCGGCTGGCCGCTGCTGATGATCGATCGCGTCGAAGCGGATGACGTGATTGGCACGCTGTGCACCGAAGCGGAAAAGCTCGGCATGAACGTGGTCGTGTCGACCGGCGACAAGGACCTCGCGCAGCTCGTGTCGAACCGCGTGACGCTCGTCAATACGATGACCAACGAAACGCTCGACCGCGACGGCGTGGTCGCGAAGTTCGGTGTGCCGCCGGAGCGCATCATCGATTATCTGTCGCTGATCGGCGATACCGTCGACAACGTGCCGGGCGTCGAGAAGTGCGGTCCGAAAACCGCGGTCAAATGGCTGACGCAATATGAGTCGCTAGATGGCATCGTCGGGCATGCGAGCGAGATCAAGGGCGCGGTCGGCGAGAATCTGCGCCGCGCGCTGGACTTTTTGCCGATGGCGCGCAAGCTCGTCACAGTCGAGCGTCATTGCGATCTGACCGGGCACATCGTGTCGATCGAGGAGAGTTTGCCGAGCCTTCCCGAATCGCGCGAAGAGTTGCGCGAGGTGTTCACGCGCCACGGCTTCAAGACGTGGCTGCGCGAAGTCGAAATCGCCGATGCGGTCGAAGGTCCGGAAACCGACGTGCCCCCCGCGTTGTCCGTCGATCACGAGCGCCACTACGAGACCGTGCAAACATGGGAGCAGCTCGACGCGTGGCTCGACAGGATCGATGCGGCCGAGCTGACCTCGTTCGATACCGAGACCACGTCGCTCGATCCGATGATCGCGCAGATCGTCGGCTTGTCGCTGTCGGTCGAAGCGGGCCGCGCCGCGTATGTGCCGCTCGCGCATCGCGGCCCCGACGCGCCAGTGCAGCTGCCGCGCGACGAAGTGCTCGCGAAGCTCAAGCCGTGGCTCGAAAGCGCCGGCAACAAGAAGGTCGGCCAGCATCTGAAGTACGACGAACAGGTGCTCGCGAATTACGGCATCGAAATGCGCGGCGTCGAGCATGACACGCTGCTCGAGTCGTACGTGCTCGAATCGCATCGCACACACGACATGGACAGCCTCGCGCTGCGTCATCTCGGCGTGAAGACGATCAAGTACGAAGAGGTCGCGGGCAAGGGCGCGCAGCAAATCGGCTTCGACGAAGTCGCGCTCGACAAAGCCGCCGAATATGCGGCCGAAGACGCAGACATCACGCTGCGTCTGCATCAGGCCTTGTATCCGCAGATCGCCGCGGAGAAGTCGCTCGACCACGTGTATCGCGAGATCGAAGTGCCGACTTCGCGCGTACTGCGCAAGATGGAGCGGACCGGCGTGCTGATCGACGCGGAGAAGCTGCGTCAGCAGAGCAGTGAGATCGCCACGCGTCTGATCGAACTCGAAGGCAAGGCGTACGAACTGGCCGGCGGCGAATTCAACCTCGGCTCGCCAAAGCAGATTGGTCAGATTTTCTTCGAGAAGCTCGAACTGCCGGTCATCAAGAAGACGCCGAGCGGTGCGCCTTCCACCGACGAAGAGGTGTTGCAGAAGCTCGCCGAAGACTATCCGCTGCCGAAGATTCTGCTCGAACATCGCGGCCTGTCGAAACTGAAGTCGACCTATACCGACAAGCTGCCGCGCATGGTCAATCCGCACACCGGCCGCGTGCATACGAACTACGCGCAGGCCGTCGCGGTGACGGGGCGGCTCGCATCGAACGATCCAAACCTGCAGAACATTCCGGTGCGTACCGGCGAAGGTCGGCGCATCCGCGAGGCGTTCATCGCGCCGCCCGGGCACAAGCTCGTCTCCGCCGATTATTCGCAGATCGAATTGCGCATCATGGCCCACATCTCGGGCGACGAATCGTTGTTGCGCGCGTTTTCGCAGGGCGAGGACATTCACCGCGCCACCGCGTCGGAAATCTTCAGCGTGACGCCGCTCGAAGTGTCGAGCGATCAGCGGCGCGTCGCGAAGGTCATCAACTTTGGGCTCATCTACGGCATGAGCGCGTTCGGACTCGCGTCGAACCTCGGCATCACGCGCGATGCGGCGAAGATTTATATCGACCGCTACTTCGCGCGCTATCCCGGCGTCGCGCGCTATATGGACGAGACGCGTTTGAGCGCGAAGGCGAAGGGCTACGTCGAAACGGTGTTCGGCCGTCGTCTGTGGCTGCCCGAGATCAACGGCGGCAACGGTCCGCGCCGCCAGGCCGCCGAGCGTGCAGCGATCAACGCGCCGATGCAGGGCACCGCGGCCGACCTGATCAAGCTTTCGATGATCGCCGTGCAGAACTGGATCGAAGACTCGAAGATCGGCACGCGGATGATCATGCAGGTGCATGACGAACTGATTCTCGAAGTGCCCGACGCTGAGTTGTCCGAAGTCCGCATGCGCCTGCCAGAACTGATGTGCGGCGTCGCCGCGCTGAAGGTGCCGCTCGTCGCCGAGGTCGGCGCGGGCCTGAACTGGGAGGAAGCGCATTGACATGCCCGTGACATGCGCACGATAACGTCGTGCGCATGTGACACATGGGTTTTGGCGACTTGTGACTTCTTAGGCGGGTCGAGGACAATCGGTTCAGGACGGCGCATTCATGCGCAGCGTCGCGACAGATAATTCATCGGCTACACGGAGAAGTGCAATGCATCGATTTATCGTCGTTGGCGGAGGTGCGGGAGGATTGGAACTAGCGACGCGTCTTGGCGATCGCTATGGGGCCGACAAGAAGGGGCGCAACGCGCAGGCCCAGGTCACGCTGGTCGACCGCTATCCGACGCATATCTGGAAGCCGCTGCTGCACGAGGTGGCGGCGGGCAGCATGGACCCGTTCACGCAGGAGCTCCCGTACGCGGCGCAGGCGCGCTGGCATGGCTTCGCGTTCCAGCAAGGCGACCTGACCGCACTCGACCGCACGAATCGACGCATTACGCTCGGCACCGTGCTGGACGACGACGGCGCTGAACTGCTGCCCGAACGCGAGCTCGAGTACGACACGCTGATCATCGCGATCGGCAGTACCACGGCCTTCTTCGGCGTCAAGGGAGCGGCCGAATTCTCCATAGCACTGGATACGGTTAGCGAGGCAGAGCGTTTCCGCAAGCGCCTGATCGCCGCATGCGTGCGCGCCGAGCATCAGGCGCACGAACCCGTCGAGTCGAGACCGGGACCCGGCACGTGGACGTCGAGCGAGCCGCGCATTCAGGTGGCGATCGTCGGCGGCGGCGCGACGGGGGTCGAGTTGTCGGCGGAGTTGCGCAATACCGCGCAGGTGTTGTCCGCGTATGGCTTGCACAAGCTCGATCCGCGGCATGACGTCGGCATCGTGCTGATCGAGGCGGGGCCGCGCATTCTGCCCGCGTTGCAGGAGCGCGTTTCCACGGCCACCGCCGAATTGCTGACCAGGCTCGGCGTGAAGCTGATGATCGGCGAGACGGTGGCCGAGGTCGCGCCGGGCTACATCCGCACCGCGAGCGGTCACACCGTGCGGGCCGATCTGACCGTGTGGGCGGCGGGCATCAAGGCGCCGGCGGTGCTCGGTCAGCTCGACGGCTTGCCGGTCAACCGGCTCGGCCAACTGGTCGTGCGCCGTACGCTGCAAACCGGGATCGACGACAACATCTTCGCGCTTGGCGACTGCGCGGCCTGCGAGTGGCCGGGCAACGAGCGCAACGTGCCGCCGCGCGCGCAGGCCGCGCATCAGCAGTCGAGCTTTCTGATGAAAGGACTGGCGGCGCGCCTCGACAACAGGCCACTACCGGAATTCACTTATCGCGACTTCGGCTCGCTGGTCTCGCTCGGCCACTTCAGCGCGGTCGGCAATCTGATGGGCGGGGTGATTGGCGGCAATATGCTGATCGAAGGGCTGTTCGCGCGCTTCATGTACATGTCGCTGTACCGGCTGCATATCGCGGCGCTGCACGGCTATCCGCGCATGGTGCTCGACACCTTCGCGCACTGGTTGCACCGTACCACGCTGCCGCGCGTCAAGCTGCACTGACGCGCGCGGACGATCTCCTCAGTTGAATGTGCAACGGGATGCGCGCAAGGCGTATCCTGTTGCCTCTAACAGTACTTCGAGGAGCGCCACATGCTGAAGCCTGAGGTCGACTGCCTGGTCCCGCACGTTCCCTTCGATCGGCGCACCTTCATCAAGGCGGCGCTGGGCACCGGTTTCGCAGCGGCGGTGCTGCCAGTCTCGGCGCAAACCATTCATACCGACAGCGACGGCCTCGAAGCAGGGGAGGTGGCGTTTCATTCGCTCGGTACGCTGATACCGGCCTACCGCGCGCAGCCGAAGGGCAAGACGCATCTGCCGGTGATCCTCGTCGTGCATGAGGCTTTCGGCGTGCACGAGCATATCGCGGACGTCTGCCGGCGCTTCGCGAAGCTGGGCTATCTGGCAATCGCGCCGAACCTGTTCGAGCGCGAGGGCGATCCGACCGTCTACACGAGCATCCAGCAACTGAGCGAGCAACTGCTCAGCAAGGTACCCGACGAGCAGGTGCTGGCCGACCTCGACGCAGCCGTCGCGTGGGCCGGCGAAAACGGCGGCGACCTGAACCGGCTCGGCGTGAACGGCTTCTGCTGGGGTGGGCGCATCTCGTGGCTCTATGCCGAACACAATCCGCGCGTGAAGGCGGGGGTCGCCTGGTACGGTCGCGTGACCGGCGCGAAGAATGCGATGACGCCGGCCAATCCGATCGATCTCGTCGCTGACCTTCATGCGCCGGTGCTCGGCCTGTACGGGCGCCAGGATCAAAGCAATCCGCAGGACACGCTCGAGCAGATGAAGCAGGCGATCGCGCAAGGGCCGCAAGCGGGACGCGGCTCGCAGTTCGTCGTATATGACGACGCAGGTCACGCGTTTTTCGCCGATTACCGTCCGAGCTACAGGAAGGCCGATGCCGAGGATGGCTGGCGTCGCGCGCTCGTGTGGTTCAAGCAGCACGGCGTGGCTTGAAGCGCTGCTCGAATTCCTCGCGTCTGGTTACGACTTGCGGCGGCTCGCGCTCAAGGTTTCGCCCCCGTCGCCACCGGCCGTTTCGGGTCGGAACTCCATTCGCTCCAGGAGCCCGCGTACAACGCTGAACCATGCAGGCCGGCAACCTCCATCGCAAGCGAATTGATGCAGGCGGTCACGCCCGAGCCGCATTGCAGCACCACGTGTTCGGGCGGCGTGTCGCCGAGCAGCGCGTGGAATTCCTCACGCAGTGTGTGCGCCGGCTTGAAGCGGCCGTCGGGGGTCAGGTTGTCCTTGAAGAAGCGGTTCAGCGCGCCCGGGATATGGCCGCCGACGCGGTCGAGCGTCTCGTTTTCGCCGCGATAGCGATCGGCCGCGCGCGCATCGATGACGATTCGCTCCTTCGAACCGAGGTTGCGCTCGACCGCCTGGGTATCGATGGTCACGGCGAGCGGCGCGGCCGCCTTGAAGTCGCCGGTGTTCTGCGCGGGCACGTCCTGCGTCAGCGGTTGGCCAGCCGCTTCCCATGCCTGCAGCCCGCCGTCGAGCAGCGCGACCGCGTCGTGACCGAGCCAGCGCAACAGCCACCAGACGCGCGCCGCGTACATGCCGCCTTGTGCGTCATATGCGACGACCTGTTGACCTTGCTTCAGTCCCCGCGACTCCAGCGTTTCGACGAGCCGCGCGCGATCGGGCAGCGGATGCCGGCCGTTCGAGCCGTTCTTCGGCCCGGACAGATCGCGATCGAGATGCAGATAGTGCGCGCCCGGCAGATGGCCGGCCAGCCAGGCTTTCTCGCCCGCGTCGGTGTCGGCGAGGTCGAACCGGCAGTCGATCACGAACACGCTGCCCGGCGCGGCCGTGAGCCGCTCGGCAAGATTGGTCGCGGAGATCAGGGTGGTGTAATGAGTGTGGGGCATGAGGGTCTCCTCGATACGGGCGATGGCGGCTGCGGGCCGCGTCGTTCACGCGGCTGGCGCATGGCCGGTCTATATCGGTAGTCTAAACAAAAAAAGACGGGTCGAAGCCCGTCTTTCCTTGAGTCGATCGATGCGCCACGCGGCGCGGATCAGATCGTGCCGAGTTCGCGCCGCAGAAACTCGTGGAAGTGCTGCATACCGTCTTCCATCGGGCTCTGATACGGTCCGACCTGTGATTCGCCGCGCTCCATCAACGCGAGGCGGCCGGCGTCCATGCGCTCGGCGATCTCGTCGTCTTCGCGGGCTGTCTCCATATAGGCGGCGCGCTCGGCTTCGACGAAGTCGCGCTCGAACAGCGCGATTTCCTCGGGGTAATAGAACTCCACCACGTTGGTGGTCTTCTGCGGACCGCGCGGAATCAGCCACGACACGACCAGCACGTGCGGATACCACTCGATCATGATGCCCGGGTAGTACACCATCCAGATCGCGCCGAACTCGGGCGGATTGCCGTCGCGAAAGCGCAGCACTTCGTCGTGCCACTTGCGATACGTCGGGCTGCCCGGTTGCTCGAGCGCCTTGTGCACGCCGACCGTCTGCACGCTGTACCAGTCGCCGAACTCCCACGTCAGATCGTCGCAATTGACGAAGCTGCCGAGGCCCGGATGGAACGGTGCGACGTGATAGTCCTCCAGATAGACCTCGATGAAGGTCTTCCAGTTGTAGTTGCACTCATGGACTTCGACGTGATCGAACATGAAGCCCGAGAAATCGAAATGGCGCTTGGTGCCGAGGCGTGCGAGATCTTTCGCGACGTCCCGACCTTGGGCCTCGAACAGCAGACCCTGCCAGTTCTGCAGTGGCGTGGCGCCGAGATTCAGGCACGGGTTGTCGGCGAAATGGGGCGCGCCGAGCAGCTCGCCCTTCAGGTCGTACGTCCAGCGATGCAGCGGACAGACGATGTTCTGCGTCTGGCCGCGGCCGTTGAGCATGATGGCTTGCCGGTGGCGGCACACGTTCGACAGCAACTCGACTTGCGACTGCTGGTTACGGACGAGTACCCGCCCCTCGCGTTCGCTGGGCAAGGCAAAATAATCCCCCGCTTCGGGCACCATGAGATCGTGGCCGATGTAGCGAGGACCTTTCTTGAAAAGGGTGTCGATTTCGCGCGTAAGAAGCGCTTCGTCAAAGTAAGCCGTGACTGGCAGCTGGCTATGAACAGACCGCAACTGCAATGCATTGCTCAGATTGGACATTCCCACTCCCGATGAAGACGTGAAAGCAGTGAACAACCCAACCATCGAAGATTCGATTTAGGGAGCCCGCGATTATACCCGTTTCCCTGTGACAGGGGCACTTAAGTCCCTGATTTGGGTTAAAAATGTCAAGAAAGTTCGGCATTTTCGCCGCAGACCTCGAGCTTTTTTTCTGCGAGACTTCAGGGTCGAAGCGGGGCAAGGGTGGGCATCGGACAGGCTCGAAGCGAGACAGCACGGCGGGGCGCAGGCCGGCGAGCGGATCGAAAATGTCGCTTTTGCCGTAGAATGTCCGACTTGTTTTAATTTTGCGACTATTCATGGCGAAGACCGCATCGAACGATTCCGCCGCCGCACCAGCCGAAAGCGGCGATAGCGCGCCGCTGCCGGAGAACTACGAGGCCGCGCAGACCGAACTGGAAGAACTCGTCGCGCGCATGGAAGGCGGCAGTCTGAGCCTCGAGGAATCGCTGGCCGCTTACCGTCGCGGGGCGGCACTTGTCGCATTCTGTCAACAGCAGCTCGAAAAGGTCGAGCAGCAGGTGCGGGTCCTTGATGGCGAGACCCTCAAGCCGCTGCCCATGAATACCGCAGGAACAGCCGCGACTGAGAGCGGGGACGACCTATGACATTCGAACAATGGACGCGCTCGGTGCTCGAACGCGTCGAAACGGCTCTGGAACACTATCTGCCGGCCGAGACGACCGAACCCGCCAGGCTGCACGAGGCGATGCGCTATGCGGTGCTCGGCGGCGGCAAGCGGGTGCGGCCGCTCCTGTGCCACGCGGCCGGCGAGCTGACCGGCGCGCGTGCCGAATGCCTCGATGCGGCGGCGGCGGCGCTGGAAATGATTCACGTGTACTCGCTCGTGCACGACGACATGCCCTGCATGGACGACGACGAACTGCGCCGCGGCAAGCCGACGGTCCACGTCAAGTATGACGAAGCGACCGCGCTGCTGGTCGGCGACGCGCTGCAGTCGCAGGCATTCATCGTGCTCACGTCCGACGTACTCGGCCGGCCGCAGCAGGCCTCACTCGTACGCGAACTCGCGCTCGCAAGCGGCTCGATCGGCATGTGCGGCGGCCAGGCCATCGATCTGGCGAGCGTCGGCCACACGCTGACCCGCCCGCAGCTCGAGACCATGCATCGCATGAAGACCGGCGCGCTGCTGCGCGCGGCCGTGCGCATGGGCGCATTGGCCGGCGAGACGCCGGACGCGCAGGGTCTGGCGTCGCTCGACGCCTACGCCGCCGCGGTCGGTCTTGCGTTTCAGGTCGTCGACGACATTCTCGACGTCACGACCGACTCCGCAACGCTCGGCAAGACCGCCGGCAAGGACGCGAAGGACGGCAAGCCGACCTACGTGTCGATTATTGGGCTCGACGCGTCGCGCGCGCTCGCGGCGCAACTGCGCAGCGACGCGCACGCCGCGCTCGCGCCGTTCGGCGCGCGCGCGCAGCGTCTTGCCGAACTGGCCGACCTGGTGGTGAACCGGGTCAGCTGAACGCGAAAGCCCGCCGCCGCGCACCCTCCATCCCCGGGGTGCATGTATGAAGTGCGGGCGCGTAAGTTTTCCTACAATGGAACGACGATGTACGACTTGCTGAAAACCATCGACGACCCGGCAGCCCTGCGCCGCCTCGATCGCCGCCAATTGCACCCGCTTGCCGACGAGTTGCGTGCCTTCGTGCTCGACAGCGTATCGCAGACGGGCGGCCATCTCTCGTCCAACCTCGGCACGGTCGAGTTGACCATCGCGCTGCACTACGTCTTCGATACGCCGCACGACCGGATCGTCTGGGACGTCGGCCATCAGACCTATCCGCACAAGATCCTGACCGGTCGTCGCGACCAGATGCACACGCTGCGTCAGTTGGGCGGCATCTCGGGCTTCCCGAAGCGCGACGAATCGGAATATGACACCTTCGGCACCGCGCACTCGAGCACGTCGATTTCGGCCGCGCTCGGCATGGCGATCGCGAGCAAGCTGCAAGGCGACAACCGCATGGGCATTGCCGTGATCGGCGACGGCGCGATGACGGCCGGCATGGCCTTCGAGGCAATGAACAACGCGGGCGTCGAAGACGACGTGCCGCTGCTCGTGATCCTCAACGACAACGACATGTCGATCTCGCCGCCGGTCGGCGCGCTGAATCGCCATCTCGCGCGTCTGATGTCCGGGCGCTTCTATGCGGCCGCGCGCGCGGGCGTCGAGCGCGTGCTGCGCGTCGCGCCGCCGGTGCTCGATCTCGCGCGCAAGCTCGAGGAGCACGCGAAGGGCATGATCGTGCCGGCGACGCTGTTCGAAGAGTTCGGCTTCAACTACATTGGACCGATCGACGGTCACGATCTCGATTCGCTGATTCCGACGCTGCAAAACATCAAGGAACTGCGCGGGCCGCAATTCCTGCACGTGGTCACGAAGAAAGGCCAGGGCTACAAGCTGGCCGAGGCTGATCCGGTGCTGTACCACGGCCCCGGCAAGTTCAATCCGGCCGAGGGCATCAAACCGGCCGCGACGCCGTCGAAAAAGACCTACACGCAGGTGTTTGGCGAGTGGCTGTGCGACGCAGCCGAGCTCGACTCGCGCGTGATCGGCATTACGCCGGCAATGCGTGAAGGCTCGGGCATGGTCGAGTTCGAAAAGCGCTTCCCGGATCGTTACTTCGACGTCGGCATCGCCGAGCAGCACGCGGTGACGTTCGCGGGCGGCCTTGCCGCGGACGGCATGAAGCCTGTCGTCGCGATCTATTCGACCTTTCTGCAACGCGCGTATGACCAGCTGATTCACGACGTCGCGCTGCAAAACCTGCCGGTGGTGTTCGCAATCGATCGTGCGGGTCTCGTTGGTGCGGACGGCGCGACGCATGCGGGCGCGTACGACCTCGCGTTCATGCGCTGTATTCCGAACATGACCGTGATGGCGCCGTCGGACGAAAACGAGTGCCGCCAGATGCTGTACACCGCGTTGCAGCAGTCGCATCCGACCGCTGTGCGCTACCCGCGCGGCGCGGGTACCGGGGTCGCAACGGTCAAGCAGATGGCCGCGTTGCCGCTCGGCAAGGGCGAAGTGCGTCGCGAGACGTCGGCGCCGGCCGGCAAGCGCATCGCGATTCTCGCGTTCGGCACGATGGTCGCGCCGTCGCTCGCGGCCGCCGAGCAACTCGACGCCACCGTCGCGAACATGCGCTTCGTGAAGCCGCTCGACACCGAACTCGTGCGCAAGCTGGCCGAGACGCACGACGCGATCGTCACCGTCGAGGAAGGCTCCATCATGGGTGGCGCGGGTTCGGCGTGCGTCGAAGCCCTGCTCGCGAGTGGGGTTATGCGCCCCGTACTACAATTGGGCCTCCCCGATCGGTTCATCGATCACGGGGACCCGGCCAAGCTGCTCGCCGCGTGCGGTCTCGACGCCGCGGGTATCGCCCGGTCGATCCGCGAACGCTTCCTTGCGAGCGGCGCGGTCGGCGGTCAGTCGTCCGTGAAGCGCGTCGCGTAAAGCGCTGTCGGCTCTCGTGCCGTCGTAGGTGCGACTCATGCCGCCGTCATGCGACGGCGGCTTCGGCAATCTCCAGTTTGAACCGACGGGTGTTGTGGGCCGTCACCCAACGCCGGCGCGAGCCGGCGTTCGCCGTTGCGCGCACTGATCCGCATGGCCGATGGGTGCCTCGCACTCGCTGCGCGATAGTCGCCGATGCAGCGAAACCTTGGCGCAGCCCGGCGCTTTCCAGAAAGGACAAAAGAATGAATCAGATGAATCCCGCTTTCGTGATGCCCGACGTGCAAAGCACCCCCGACACGCGCCAGATTCCGATCCAGCGGGTCGGCGTGAGGGGCGTGCGTCATCCGTTGACGATTCGCACGCAAGGTGGCGAAGTGCAGCCGTCGGTCGGCACGTGGAATCTCGACGTGCATCTGCCGGCCGAGCAGAAGGGCACCCACATGTCGCGCTTCGTCGCGTTGCTCGAAGAGAACAAGGCGCCGCTCGAACCGGCCACGTTCCGCACGATGCTCGCGGCTATGCTCGAAAAACTCGAGGCGGAGGCGGGCCGCATCGAAGTGTCGTTCCCGTACTTCGTGAACAAGACCGCGCCGGTGTCGGGCGTGCAGAGCTTGCTCGATTATGAAGTCACGCTGACCGGCGAGACCCGCCATGGCGCGACGCGGGTGTTCCTGAAGGTGCTGGTGCCGGTCACGAGCCTGTGCCCGTGCTCGAAGAAGATCTCGCAGTACGGCGCGCACAATCAGCGTTCGCACGTGACGATCGATGCCGAGCTGAACGGCGACGTCGCTGTCGAAGAGTTGATCCGTATCGCCGAGGAAGAAGCGTCGTGTGAACTGTGGGGCCTGCTCAAGCGCCCGGACGAGAAGTTCGTCACCGAGCGCGCGTATGAAAATCCGAAGTTCGTCGAAGATCTCGTGCGCGACGTTGCCCAGCGTCTGAATGCCGACGAGCGCATCGTCGCGTATGTGCTAGAAGCGGAGAACTTCGAGTCGATTCACAATCACAGCGCGTATGCGGTGATCGAGCGGGACAAGCGCCTCGCCTGATACGTTCCTGATCGCTCCACGCTGTTTCGTTGCGAAAGCATTGAAGCAAAAAAGCCGCTTGTAAAGCGGCTTTTTGTCCTCTTGGGGCGGCGGTTCAGTGCGCGAGCGACGTCAGATCCCAACGCGGCTTCACGGTGAACGCGTAGTCGTGGCCGGCCTGTTCGGGCCAGCGTTGCAAACGCAGCGCGCCGGCCAGCGCGATCATCGCCCCGTTGTCCGTGCACAGCGACAGGTCCGGGTAGTGGACGTAGAAATTGCGCTTCTGCGCGGCGGCCGACAGCGCTTCGCGCAATTGCCGGTTCGCGCCGACGCCGCCCGCCACCACCAGCCGGTTCAGCTTCGTGCGCTTGAGCGCCGCTAGCGATTTCGCGGCCAGCACGTCGACGGCGGCATCGACGAAACCGCGCGCGAGGTCGGCCTTGGCCTGCTCGCAGATGTTCGCGCCGCCCAGCCGGTTCGCGTGCGTGAGCACGGCGGTCTTCAGGCCGCTGAAGCTGAAATCGAGGTCGCCGGAATGCAGCATCGGGCGCGGCAGCACGACTGCGCCGGGTGTACCGAACTCGGCCATGCGCGAGACTTCGGGGCCGCCCGGATAGCCGAGGCCCAGCAGCTTGGCGGTTTTGTCGAAGGCTTCGCCGGCGGCGTCGTCGAGCGTCTCGCCGAGCGTCTCGTAGAAGCCGACGTCCGTCACGCGCATCAACTGCGTGTGGCCGCCCGAGACCAGCAGCGCGACGAACGGGAACGGCGGCGGCTCGTCGACGAGCAGCGGCGACAGCAGATGCCCTTCGAGATGGTGAATGCCCACGGTCGGCTTGTTCCACGCCATCGCCAGCGAATTCGCGACGCTCGCGCCGACCAGCAGCGCGCCCGCGAGCCCGGGCCCTTGCGTGTAAGCGATCGCGTCGATGTCGCCGCGCGCGACGCCGGCGCGCTCCATCACCTCTTCGAGCAGCGGCAGCGCGCGGCGGATATGGTCGCGCGATGCAAGCTCCGGCACGACGCCGCCGTACTGCCGATGCATCGCAATCTGCGAATGCAGCGCGTGCGCGAGCAGGCCGTGCTCCGTGTCGTAGAGCGCGAGACCGGTTTCGTCGCAGGAGCTTTCGATGCCGAGAACGAGCATGATGAATCGCTTGAGACGGGCGCGCGCGACGCGCGTCCGGAAGTGAAAGGTAAGCCTGAAAGTATACCAGCGCGGACAGGCGGCCGCAGGCGGCCGGCAGAGCACGGGCATGGACGCGAGGGCCCGGCAGGTACAATACGGCCCCATGGAATCCTTCGATATCGCGGTGATCGGCGCGGGCGCGGCCGGCATGATGTGCGCGGCCGTGGCCGGTCAACTCGGCCGGCGTGTGGCGCTGATCGACCACTCGCAGCGTCTCGCGGAAAAAATCCGCATTTCCGGCGGTGGCCGGTGCAACTTCACGAATCTGTATGCGGGGCCGGCCAATTATCTGTCGGCGAATCCGCATTTTTGCCGCTCGGCGCTCGCGCGCTATACGCCGCGCGATTTCATGGCGCTGCTGAAGCAGCATCGCGTGACATGGCACGAGAAGCACAAGGGCCAGCTGTTCTGCGATCAGTCGAGCGACGCGGTCATCGACGTGCTGAAGAACGAGTGCGACGCCGGTGGGGTTGCATGGCGCACGCCGCTGTCGGTCGAAGAGGTGCGCCAGGACGCCGAAGGACAGTTCCTGCTCGGCACGACGGCGGGCACGATCGCCGCCCGTGCGCTCGTGATCGCGACGGGCGGTCTGTCGATCCCGAAGATCGGCGCGACCGATTTCGCGTACCGGATCGCCAGGCAGTTCGGCCACAAGTTGATCGACACGCGTCCCGCGCTGGTTCCGCTGACCTTCGCTCCGGCCGACTGGGAGCCGTTCGCGGCGCTATCGGGCGTGTCGCTTGAAGTACAGCTGTCGACTGGCAATACGAAGACCGGCGCCGAATTCACCGAAGATCTGCTGCTCACGCACCGCGGCCTGTCGGGCCCAGGCGTGCTGCAGATCTCGAGCTACTGGCAGCCCGGCGAGCCGATTCACATCAATCTGCTGCCGGAGCGCGACGCCGCGACTGCGCTCATCGACGCGAAAAACGGCACGAAGCGGCAGATCGCCAATCTGCTATCGGAATGGGTGCCGCAGCGGCTCGCGCATGTGTGGCTCGACACTCACCGGATGGTTGCCGAGGCCCGCGTCGCCGATCTGCCGGACAAGGCGCTGCGCGGCATCGGTGAGGCGCTATCGCGCTGGACCCTCACGCCGAACGGCACCGAGGGTTATCGCAAGGCCGAAGTGACGCGCGGCGGGGTCGATACGCGCGGTTTGTCATCGACCACGATGATGAGCGCGCGGGTGCCGGGCCTCTACTTCATCGGCGAGGCGGTCGACGTGACCGGTTGGCTCGGCGGCTACAACTTCCAGTGGGCGTGGGCGTCGGGTGTCGCGGCGGGCGAGGCGGCGGCCGAATATGCCCGGGGGCTTGACGGCGCAATGGCTTTGTGAGAAAGCTCTGCTATACTCCTGAACCTTTGCAAAGTTCCGTTATTGAAAAATGACGACCATCCGCGTAAAAGACAATGAGCCGTTCGAAGTCGCCATGCGCCGTTTCAAGCGCACCATGGAGAAAAACGGCTTACTGACGGAACTTCGCGCTCGCGAGTTTTACGAGAAACCCACAGCCGAACGCAAGCGCAAGAAAGCGGCGGCGGTGAAGCGTCATTTCAAGCGTCTGCGTGGCCAGATGCTGCCAAGGAAGCTCTACTGATTCTGGCGTTGCCCCGCTGTACGTGGCGCGGCAGCATCCAAGCCGATGGCGGCACGACAGGTGTCATCATGGCAAACCCGGCCCGTCGGGCCAACCGGCAGGGTCGCATCCACTACGCAAAATTGCGCCAACCCGCTTGAGGAAGAAGTCCCAAGCGGGTTTTTGTGCTGATGCGGCGGTATCGCCGCCGTCGACCGGCCGGTTTTTCAACTTTTCAACGCAATTCAGGTGAGTGATGAGTCTCAAGGACCGGATCAACGACGATATGAAAGCTGCCATGCGGGCGCGCGAGACCGAACGTCTCGGGACGATCCGCCTGCTGCTCGCCGCGATCAAGCAGCGTGAAGTCGATGAGCGGGTCACGCTCGACGATGCCGCCATAACCTCCGTCATCGACAAGATGATCAAGCAGCGCAAGGATTCGATCAGCCAGTTCGAGGCCGCAGGACGTACGGATCTTGCGGACAAGGAAAAGGCCGAGTTGGCCATTCTTTCCGCGTACATGCCTGAGCAGATGTCCGAAGCGGAAATCGTTGCCGAGGTGCAGGCGGCGGTCGCGCAAACCGGCGCTGCCGGCCCGCAGGACATGGGCAAGGTGATGGGCGTGCTGAAGCCGAAGCTGGCCGGCCGCGCCGACATGACCGCCGTCTCCGCACAGGTCAAGGCCGCGCTCGCTAAGTAACTCTGTCGACTTGTCCGGGTCGCGCGCCTCCTGAAGGCGAGGCGCGGGACCCGGGCGCGGTGTCGAGCCCGGGCTCCGGGCTTGGATTTTGAAGCTTTCCAGGCAGCGTCATTTACTGTGATCCCACCGTCATTCCTGCAGGACCTGCTCAACCGCGTCGATATCGTCGACGTGGTCGGCCGGTATGTGCAGCTGAAAAAGGGCGGCGCGAACTTCATGGGGCTGTGCCCGTTTCACAACGAGAAGAGCCCCTCGTTTACGGTTAGTCCGACTAAACAGTTTTATCACTGCTTCGGCTGCGGTGCGCATGGTACGGCCATCGGTTTCCTGATGGAACACGTGGGCGCGTCGTTTCCCGAAGCGGTCAACGAGCTCGCGCAATCGGTGGGTCTCACCGTACCGCACGAGGCTTCTCCCGGATATGGCGGCGGCGGTGGTGGCGGAGCTGGCGGCGGCTACGCGCCGGCGGCATCGAAGGCCGTGACAACCGCGCTGTCCGATCTCATGCAGACCGCCTGCGACTACTACCGTAAGCAACTGCGCGGTGCGCCGGGCGCGATCCAATATTTGAAGAAGCGCGGCCTGACCGGCGAAGTCGCCGCGCGCTTCGGTCTCGGCTATGCGCCGGACGGGTGGCAAAACCTCGAGGCGGCGTTCCCGAACTATCGCGACGACGCCCTGGTCGAAGCGGGTCTCGTGATCGTCAGCGAAAAGTCGGACGCGCAGGGTCAGAACCGCCGCTACGACCGCTTTCGCGAGCGGATCATGTTCCCGATCCGCAATGTCAAAGGGCAGGTGATCGGCTTCGGCGGCCGCGTGCTCGACGGCGGCGAGCCAAAGTATTTGAATTCACCGGAAACGCCGCTATTTAACAAGGGCAGCGAGCTGTACGGGCTGTTCGAGGCGCGTCTTGCGATTCGAGAGCAACATTACGTGCTGGTCGTCGAAGGTTATATGGACGTGGTTGCGCTGGCCCAATTGGGCTTCCAGAACGCCGTCGCGACCCTCGGCACCGCTTGCACGCCGATTCATGTGCAGAAACTGATGCGCCAGACCGACACGGTCATCTTCAGTTTCGACGGCGACGCGGCCGGCCGGCGCGCCGCGCGTCGCGCGCTCGATGCGTGCCTGCCGCACGCCGCCGACAACCGGACGATCCGTTTCCTGTTCCTGCCCAGCGAGCATGATCCCGACAGCTACGTGCGCGAGTTCGGCACCGAGGCTTTCGCCGAGCAGGTCGAACGGGCGATGCCGTTGTCGCAGTTCATGCTCAACGAGGTGTTGACCGGCAAGGAGCTCGATCAGCCCGAAGGCAAGGCCCGCGCGCTGTTCGACGCGAAACCGCTGCTGCAGGCGTTGCCGGCCAATGCGCTGCGCGCGCAGATCATGCATATGTTCGCAGACCGGCTCGATGTGCCATTCAGCGAAGTCGCGGCGCTTTGCGAAGTCGACGCGCGGATCGCGGCCGCGTCGCGCAGGGCGCCGGCCCGCAAGGACCGGCGCAGCGTGACCGGCATCGAGGAAAAGACGCTGCGCAATCTGGTGATGTATCCGCGCACGGTCGCGATGCTCGACGAAGCGGCCGAAGAGGCGCTGCTCACCGTGACCCGGCACGGCGAACTGTTCGCGGAAGTGACGACGCACGCGCGAGCCCTAGGCGATTCGGCAGCGTTCCAGTTGTTGTCCGATCTCTTGCGAAATGGCGCGAACGCCCCAACTTTCGAGGAAATCTTTCGCAAAATTCTAGACTATGATGAAAACGTCCGGGATTTGCTGCTGAAAGACCCGCAGGACGCGGCCGTCATCGAGGAACGGCGCGAGCAGGAACGAATTGTCGGCGAGGAGCTGAAAGCCGCGATTTTGAAGATGCGATACGACGCTTATTGCGATCGTCTCGAACAGCTTTCGCGACAGTCGCGGCATACGCCGGAAGAGTTTGCCGAGTTTTCGGAGCTCAACCGGAAGCGGGCCGACATGAAGCGTCAACTCGGGCTGTAGCGGAGAGGCCGAAACCTCGGGTGGTATAATCAAAAGTTTCTAGCGGTTTGTTTTTTCAAGGGTTTTCCTAGCAAAGGCGAAAGGCGATGCGATGGCAAAGACGACAGGCGGAAATCATGCAACGGGCTCACGCGCTAAAGAGCGCACCGGAAAAGTTACCGAAGCCAGGCTGACTGCATCCGCCAGAAGAACGTCTGCTGTCAGCGTTGCACCGGCTGCCGGGAAGAAGTCGTCGACCACTGCGGCCGCGCAGGCCGCACCGGTTCGGGCGGCGAAAGCTGTAGCACCGCCGGCTGCCAAGCGGGCGGGTGTCAGAAGCGCAAGGGAAGCGGCTGCCGTTCAGGACGATGAGGTAGCGCGCGTGACTTCAGTATCCACGGTTCAACCGGCTGTTGTCCAACAGCCGGGGGTCGAGACTACAGCCGGTACGGCGAACTCCATGACGAAAAAGCTGAATGAAGTACCCGTCGATGACGATGCAACCCAGACCGAAGAAACCGCTGCTGCCGCACCGGGCAAGCCGGAGAAGGTCAAGGCTCGCGACCGTCGTGCAAAGGAAAAAGCGCTGCTGAAGGATGCGTTCGCGTCGTCGCAGCCTGGCACGGTGGAGGAACTCGAGGAGCGTCGCTCGAAGCTGCGCGCCCTGATCAAGCTCGGCAAGGAGCGCGGCTTCCTCACGTACGCTGAAATCAACGATCACCTGCCGGACAACTTCACCGAGACCGAGGCGATCGAAGGCATCATCAGCACGTTCAACGACATGGGCGTCGCGGTCTACGAACAGGCCCCGGACGCTGAAACGCTGCTGCTCAACGACAACGCGCCCGCGGCTTCGTCAGACGACGAAGTCGAAGAGGAAGCTGAAGTCGCGCTGTCCACCGTCGACTCCGAATTTGGCCGCACCACCGATCCCGTGCGTATGTACATGCGCGAAATGGGCACGGTCGAGCTGCTTACGCGTGAAGGCGAAATCGAAATCGCGAAGCGCATCGAAGACGGCTTGAAGCACATGGTGATGGCCATCTCCGCGTGCCCGACCACGATCGCCGACATTCTCGCGATGGCCGAGCGCGTCGCCAACGACGAAGCGCGCATCGACGAACTCGTCGACGGTCTGATCGACGTCGACGCGGCAGACGCCGACGGCTTCTCCGCGCAGGAGGCGGAAGCGATCGAGAATGAAGACGAGGAAGCCGAGGAAGAGGACGAAGAGGACGAGGAAGAAGACGATGGCGCGGCGCAAGCCACCGCCAACGCCGCGCAGCTCGAAGCGCTGCGGCGCGCGTCGCTCGAAAAATTCGCGTCGATCAGCGAATGGTTCGACAAGATGCGTCGCGCGTTCGAGAAGGAAGGCTACAAGTCCAAGTCGTATCTGAAGGCGCAGGAAACCATCCAGAACGAGCTGATGACGATCCGCTTCACCGCGCGTACCGTCGAGCGTCTGTGCGACACGCTGCGCGCGCAGGTGGATGAAGTGCGTCAGGTCGAGCGTCAGATCCTGCATACGGTCGTCGACAAGTGCGGCATGCCGCGTGCGGAATTCATCGCGCGTTTCCCGGGCAGCGAGACGGACCTCGAATGGGCCGACAAGATCGTCGCCGAAGGTCACGGGTATAGCGCGATCCTCACGCGCAACATTCCGGCGATCCGCGAACAGCAGCAACGTCTGCTCGATCTGCAGGCGCGCGTGGTGCTGCCGCTGAAGGACCTGAAGGAAACCAACCGTCAGATGGCGGCCGGCGAGCTTAAGGCGCGCCAGGCGAAGCGCGAAATGACCGAGGCCAACCTGCGTCTCGTGATCTCGATCGCGAAGAAGTACACGAACCGCGGTCTGCAGTTCCTCGACCTGATTCAGGAAGGCAACATCGGCCTGATGAAGGCGGTGGACAAGTTCGAATACCGTCGTGGCTACAAGTTCTCCACGTATGCGACGTGGTGGATCCGCCAGGCCATTACGCGTTCGATCGCCGACCAGGCGCGCACGATCCGGATTCCGGTTCACATGATCGAAACGATCAACAAGATGAACCGCATCTCGCGTCAGATCCTGCAGGAAACCGGTCTCGAGCCGGATCCGGCGACGCTGGCCGAGAAGATGGAAATGCCGGAAGACAAGATCCGCAAGATCATGAAGATCGCGAAGGAGCCGATCTCGATGGAAACGCCGATCGGTGACGACGACGATTCTCATCTGGGCGACTTCATCGAAGATACGAACACGGTCGCCCCGGCGGATGCGGCGTTGCACGCGAGTATGCGCGACGTCGTGAAGGACGTGCTCGATTCGCTGACGCCGCGCGAAGCGAAGGTGTTGCGCATGCGTTTCGGTATCGAGATGAGCACGGATCACACGCTCGAAGAAGTCGGTAAGCAGTTCGACGTGACGCGTGAGCGAATTCGTCAGATCGAGGCGAAGGCGCTGCGCAAGCTGCGTCATCCGAGCCGTTCGGACAAGCTGAAGTCATTCCTCGAAGGGAATTGACGGCGACGGCCGCGGTTGGCCGCAAATGATGCGATCAAAGGGGCCTCCCGGTCGTTTCGCCGAAGCGAAGCGGTTGCGGAGGCTCCTTTTTCGTGTAGTATGTCGGCCAATCGACGAAACGGGCCCGGCCTTCACGACCGGGTCTTTTTTCTTGGGCTGGACGCCGTGTTGGTTGCAGGCAGTGGACTCATAATCCACCTCCGAAAGGACATCGTGGGTTCGAATCCCACCCGGCCCACCAAAGTATCGAAAAAAGGGTTCCGAATTCCGGAACCCTTTTTTGTTTTTGGGCGGCCTTCGGCTGCCTCAGCTGGGCGACCCAGTGCCAGCCTCAACCCCGGCGAGCGGCGTCCGTTGCCCCACACACCGCCCGACACCGACCCGCTCGCGCCAGGCTCCTCGCCTGAGGACGAGGAGGCGCTCAAGCGCGCTCCGCGCCAGCCATAACCGGTGATCACGCGTAATCAGGGAAACTCCGTGTAAAAGCGGGCGCAACCCCGCCGTTAATTGAATGCGAAAGGCTTGTTGATGCATGCCGTCCGCTTTCAGCGCGGGTCTTGTCACGCGGTGGCCGGCGTCGCAATTCACCTCCGGGCAACGTCCGTGCTGAAGGCTTTTTCGAATCGCGCGCGCATCTTATAGAGACGTGACAGAGGGTGCTCACTAAAGCGAGAAATCAGAAGACCGCCGCAATGGCAGTGTCTCAATAGTGAATGCTGATTCGGCGCGGTGGGCTCGGACCGTTGCGCCGCCCGGGGGCGGCAGCGATTGCTTGCGTCGGTCAATAAAGATTAGGTGAATGAGCCGTCTTGGTGATTCGACGAGTTAATCGCCCCGCCGGAAACCATTAATTGGCGGGTGCGCGAGCATGACTGCATTTAACTCTATTAAGTTCCGGCGCTCCAAAAATAAATCTCAAACGACGCGGATAACCGTCACTTCAACCATTTGATTACAAAAATATCGGCCGGTCTTTTCGTCAATTTGCTCCGACCCGATTACGTCACGCGTATTAAAGCACTGTTGCAAACGCGCAACTCAGAATATTGAGGCGTTGCAAATTCGTTTTGGCTGGAGCTGTCGATCCGGCCCCTCGATCTTGCAATAAACGGTGGAAAAACAAGAAGTTATCCCCATCGGCTCTAACATTGTTGCGAATTTCGAAAGATCCTGTTGCGGGAATTGCCTGCGTCGGTACCAGGGTGTCCCCCTACACTCACGCTTCGCTTCAAGGGTGCCCGGTCGATCCCCACGGTTCGGCCAAGCGGGCGGCGGCAAATGCGATGCATCGGCTGCTGAAGCAGGTCCTGCTCCCCGTATAAATTTTTCGAATTGGAGTTCCCATGAAAAAGAGTCTCATCGTCGTTGCGGTTGCCGCATCGTTCGCTTCGGTCGCTCACGCACAAAGCAGCGTGACCCTGTACGGTCTGCTCGACGCAGGTCTGACGTACACCAGCAACGTTGCCCACAACTCCAAGTGGGCAGCAGGTAGCGGCGGCATCAACCAGAGCATGTTCGGCCTGCGTGGTTCGGAAGATCTGGGCGGCGGTCTGAAGGCAATCTTCACGTTGGAAAGCGGCTTCAACATCAACAACGGCAAGTACGCTAACAACACCGGCATGTTCAACCGCCAGGCCTTCGTCGGTCTGTCGAGCTCGCAATTCGGTACGGTCACGCTGGGTCGCCAGTACGACGCAGCGCAGGACTACCTCGCACCGCTGACCGCAACGGGCAGCTGGGGCGGCACGTACTTCGCGCACCCGTTCAACAACGACAACCTGAACACCAACGGTGGTCTGTCGGTCAACAACTCGGTCAAGTACTCGAGCGCTAACTACGCTGGCTTCACGTTCGGCGGCACGTACGGCTTCTCGAACCAGGCTGGTGGCTTCGCAAACAACCGTCAGTACAGCTTGGGCGCCGCATACCAGTGGCAAGGCCTGCACCTCGGTGCTGCCTACGCTCAGCAAAACAACCCGGCTGCTAACGCAAGCGGCGCATCGGACGGCGTTCTGGCGAACACCGCGGGCGTGCTGCAAGGCGACTTCCTTCAGCGTCAGTTCGGCGCAGGCGCTTCGTACGGCTTCGGCCCGGCGCTGGTTGGCGTGGCATGGACGCAATCGCGCGTCGACAACCTGGTTGGTGAAGCTCCTGGTCAGCGTCAAGGCCACACCAACAACTACGAAATCAACGGCAAGTACAACGTGACCCCGGCTATGGCTCTCGGCGTCGCGTACACGTTCACCGACGCGCGCGGCTACGGCATCAACGCCGACGGTAACGACATGAAGACCCGTTACCACCAGATCGGCCTGCAGGCTGACTACTCGCTGTCGCGTCGCACCGACGTCTACGCTCAGGCTGTGTACCAGCACGCAATGGGTGACGGCGGCGTGGCTTCGATCTACAGCGGCGACAACACGGTTCCGACCTCGTCGTCGAAGAACCAGACGGCTGCTACGGTCGGTCTGCGTCACCGCTTCTAAGCTTCAGCAGAAGCTGCCTGTAGCACAGTAAGGTGCCGTTCGCGGCACCTTTTTTTATGCGCGCGGCAGACCGGTGAGCCGGTTTCCGTATGCGGGGCAAAAAAAACGGGCGTCCCTGGGGATGCCCGTTTTGCCATGACGACGTGAAACGATTCAGAAAATTGTCCGCAAACCGAGCGCAACGTCGGTCTGGTTGTCGCGGCCCGGCAGTTCGACCGACGCCGCGCCCGACACCTTGTCGAAATCGACGGTGCCGTACACCTCGGTGCGCTTCGACAGCGCGTACTCGGCCAGTGCGACGAACGTGTAGCGATAGCCACTGCCGAGCTGACCAGCGCCGATCGCCGCGTTCGACATGTGGTCGTAGTACCCGGCGCCAGTCAGCGTCAGCGCGCGCGTGGCCTGCCACCTGACGCCGGCGAACGGTCCGTTGTCGATGCGGCCCGAGCCCTTGACGATATCGACGCCCGGCATGAGCGTCTGCTGCGCGAGCGCGCTGTCGACGAAGCCGGTGTCGTCCTTCGAATGCAGATAGCCGACGTACAGCTTCGTCGAGCTGAACGCATAGACCGCGTTCGCGTTGAAGATGGTCTGCTTGTGATTGCTGTTGTCGCTGTTCTGCTGCACGCCGGCCGCGACCGACAGCGGACCCGCCGCGTACGACAGCGTGAAGCCGTACATGTTGCCCGCGCCGAGATGGCCTGGCACCTGGCCCGAGAAGCCGCCGTCGCCGGTCGATTCCGAGTTCGTGCCGAATGAGTACATCGCGGCCACCGTCAGGCCTTTGAACGTGCCCGTGTACCTGATCGCGTTATCGGCGTAAAGCCCCGCGCCGAGCGCGCCAGGCAGCCAGGAGTTCTCGTTGTAGTTGCCGACCGTGAGCGGGTCGTAGGTGTCGCCGAGCAGAGGTCTTCCGAGCCGCGCAGACCCCAGCGGCTGTTGGTGATCGCGCCGTTCGTCATGTACAGACGATTGTCGTTTTTGGCGTTCGAGTTCGTCAGATAGCGCACGCTGACGTCGGCGACGCCATACAGCGTGATCGAGCTTTGTGCCGAAGCTTGTTCGGACGTCACGGCAAGGGCGGCGCCGCCGGGCGCGCCGATGATAGATCACCGTCCATGCCGCGCCATCGCCGCTCTCGCGCAATGACCTATTGCCATTTTTGACAATCGCGCCGTTCCTGTGACAAAAGTTGACCTTCTCCCAGGCAAGCTTCGAGTAGTCTCGAGCGAATTGACGTATCGACACGACTTTCGGAGCGACGCCAGCACGCGTTTTACGCGCGCGCTTTCACGCATGAATAGTCCATCTTCCGAATCCATCGAGACCTCGCCAGTCGTTCAGGAGCTGACCGACGAGCAATGGCAGCGGGTCGCGCCGCTGTTACCTGAAACCTTGCATGATGACGGCCCGCGCCGTGGTCGTCCGCCGATCGAAATTCGCCACGTGCTCAATAGCGTGATGTGGGTGCTGCACGCGCGCACGCCGTGGAGCGCAATGCCCGAGCACTACGTCCCGTACCAGACCGCGCATCGCTACTATCTGCGCTGGAAAAAAACGGGCGTGTTGAGCGCGATCATGCTCGCGCTGTTCAAGACCGACGACGCTCTCGAAACGCGCGCGACGCGCAAGGGCGGCGTGCGCGCCGGGTAGCGAGCGCCAGTTGCGTCGCTAGATCTGTTCCCGCCCGTACGCGGCCAGCCGCTCGAGATCGAGCACCTCGATCCGGTTATACGACAGTCGCAAAATCCGCAGCTTCTCGAGGTTCTGCAGCGCCTGATTGATGCGCTGCCGCGACACTCCCGCGAGCAGACCGACTTCTTCCTGTGAAATCGCCAGTGGGCGACCCGTGTCCGGATACAGATCCGGATTGAACAGCTGCGCGAGCGATTGCGCGACGCGTGCGTCCACGTCGAGCAGCCGGGTGTTCTGGATCGACGCGATGAATTCCCCCATCCGGTTGTTCAATTGCCGGATCACGAAGCCCGTGAACGGCAGACTCGATTCGAGCAACGCATGGAAGGTCGCGGACGGCACGAACATCACGAGCGACGGCTGGATCGCGGCCACGTCGTATTTGCGCAATTCGCGCTTGATCACGCTGCCTTCGCCGAACCAGCCGCCCGGCGGCACGCCCGACAGCGTGCAGCTGCGGCCCGACGCGTTGTAGATAGCGAGCTTGATGAGCCCCGAGTGCACGCCGATCCAATAGTCGGACGGTTGCTGGCGGCGGGCGATCCACGCACCGCCTTCAAAGTGCTCGGCGTGTGCGCTGGCGAGTACCATCGCCTGATGATCGGCGGCGAGCGCGCGAAACCACGCGCACGCGACGAACAGTCGCGCGAGGTCGGCGGGCGCGACCCGTTGGGGCGGCCGGGTGTCGGCGCGGTCAGTCAGCGGAGCGTCGGTCATCGGCGATAAGCGGTTTGGGAGCGCTGCCGGCTGAGCCAGGTCAAGGCGGGGCGTCAGTGGCGCCACTCTGTCATTTGAATGACAGACAGTTCATGACGACAATTGCTAGGCTAGGCCCTGGTTCATTCACAGAACACGGTCAACAATCGGCGGCGCGGCTCGCGCCTCAGGAGACGAAGCAATGACACAGCAAATGTTCGACGAAGGCCTCGGGCGGCGCGAGGCCAATTATGTCCCGTTGACGCCGATCGATTTCCTCGTGCGCGCAGCGCAAGTGTATGGCGAGCGGCTCGCGATCGTCCATGGGGAGATCCGCCGCAACTGGCGCGAGACCTATGAGCGTGCGCGGCGGCTCGCGAGCGCGCTGCACGAGGCCGGCATCTGCCGCGGCGACACGGTCGCCGCGCTGCTGCCGAACATCCCGTCGATGGTCGAGGCGCACTTCGGCGTGCCGATGGCCGGCGCCGTGCTGAATACACTGAACACGCGGCTCGACGTCGCGACGCTGCTGTTCATGCTGCGCCACGGTGAGGCGAAGGCGCTGATCGTCGACACCGAATACGGCGAGTTCGCGCATCGCGCGGCGCTAGAATTCCCGGAGCTCCGCGTGATCAGCGTGGCCGACGCGCAGCCCGCCGACGCCGCGCAGTTCATTCGCGCGACAGACTACGAGCAGTTCCTGCAAACCGGCGACCCTTCCTTCGAGTGGACTCCGCCCGCGGACGAATGGGACGCGATCGCGCTGAACTACACATCGGGCACGACCGGTGACCCGAAGGGCGTCGTCTACCATCACCGTGGCGCGTATCTGAACGCGCTGAGCAACATCCTCGAATGGGACATGCCGAAGCACGCGGTCTATCTGTGGACGCTGCCGTTGTTCCACTGCAACGGCTGGTGCTTTCCGTGGACGGTGGCCGCCCGCGCGGGCGTCAACGTCTGTCTGCGCAAGTTCGACGCGAAGATCGTGTTCGAATTGATTCGTCGCGAACACATCACGCATTACTGCGGAGCGCCGATCGTACAGAGTTCGCTCGTGAATGCGCCGGCCGAATGGCGCGGGGGCATCACGCATCGCGTGTCGACGATGGTCGCGGGCGCCGCGCCGCCGCCCGCGGTGATCGCGAAGATGAAGCAGATCGGCTTCGATCTGACGCACGTGTACGGGCTCACCGAAACCTACGGGCCGGCGGCTGTCTGCGCAAAGCAGGACGAATGGGACGCGCTCGACGATCAAATCCGCGCCGACCTGACCGCGCGCCAGGGCGTGCGTTATCACCTGCAGGCGGCGGTCGCGGTGCTCGATGCGGACACGCTCGCGCCGGTGCCGGACGACGGCGAAACGATCGGCGAGATCATGTTTCGCGGCAACATCTGCATGAAGGGCTATCTGAAGAACGAGCGCGCGACCGAAGCGGCTTTCAAAGGCGGCTGGTTCCATACCGGCGATCTCGGCGTGCGCTCGGCCGACGGCTATATCCGCATCCGCGACCGCAGCAAGGACATTATCATTTCCGGCGGAGAGAACATTTCGAGCATCGAGGTCGAGGACACGCTGTACCGGCATCCCGCGGTGTCGGTGGCGGCGGTGGTCGCGATGGCCGATCCGAAGTGGGGCGAGGTGCCGTGCGCGTTCATCGAGTTGAAGGAAGGCGCGCAGGCGACCGAGGAGGAAATCATCGCGCACTGCCGGCTGTTTCTGGCCGGCTACAAGTTGCCGAAGGCGGTGCGCTTTGGCGAGTTGCCCAAGACGTCGACGGGGAAGATCCAGAAGTTCGAGTTGCGCGCGCGGATCAAGGCGGAGGGAAAAGGGTAACGCGCCGCGATTACCGCTGATTCAGGGCGGCGCGAGTGGCGCGCATCGAGTCACGACGGTGCGCGCCGCTTCGGGTTGCCGTCAAATTCCCACCTTGTGCGCGTTAAAAATCAGCCGCAGGCCCAGCGCGGTCACCGCGCTCGCGGCGATGCGATCGATCCACCCCTTCCAGCGCAGATAGATTTCGCGCGGCCGTTGGCTCGAAAAGCACAGTGCGACGATCGTGTACCAGCCCGCCTCGATCGCGAAGATCGCCGGCGGCAGCGCGAAATAGCACCACACCGGCGGATGCTGCGGCAGCAGCGCAGCGAAGATACTGCCGTAATAGACAGCCGTTTTCGGATTGCTGAGCTGCGTGCTCAAGCCGATCCAGAACGACTTGCGCGGATTGCCGCCGCTGCCGGTTCGCGTTTCGCTGAACGCGAGCGGCTTCGCGGCGCCGCGCCAGATTTTCGACGCCAGATAGACCAGGTAGACGCCGCCGGCCACTTTCAGCCCGACGTAGAGCCATTCGACCGTCGCGAGCAGCGTATAGAGCCCGAGCAGCGCGATGCCGCTAAAAAACACACCGCCGATACCCATGCCGAGCGCTGTCGCGAGACCGTCGCCGCGCGACAGACCGATCGCATTGCGCGCGACGATGACGAAGCTGGGCCCCGGACTCATCGCGCCCAATAGCAGCGCGGCGAGGATCGTGAGGATGGCGGTCGAGGCGGGCATGGTCGTGTCTCCTGATGTCGGGCCGATGCCAGATGTTCTGGCGAATACAGAGTCTCGCATTGTCCGCCAGTCGCGCAGCGGAAGCCACGAATACCGAAAACTCGGAAGTCGCGCAATCAGTGAAATTAGAAAAAGTTCTTTGCTGCGGCCCAAATACATCGAATGCTAGAATGACTTTCCATACGCGGAAGCTCCCTCGTCACGACGAGGCGACGCACGACGCGAAACACGGGCGCAATTCGAGCCACGCCGATTTTTCGAGTAGCCGATTCGCTTGATTCCAGCGCTTCAACTCAGGCGCTTTACTTCAGGCGCTTTAATTCAGGATCTGACAGGCATCTCTTGCAAACGCGGGTTTTCACGCATTTGCATGGATCGCGTGAATTCGTCGAATTGCTTCCATTCAAATTGAATTACGCACGAGCCTCGCGTTGCTATGCGAGTTGCCCGTTTGTCTAATGCCAGCAAGAGCTGCGACACCAATACGTTATGAAACAACGAGAAGGACAACAACGCCTGTTCGAACGCGACGAGAGCCTGCGCGAGCGCATGATCGCGTGGATCCGCCGACGCATGGACGACCACGGCATCACATTCGAAGCGCTGGCCGAATCGCTCGAAGCCGATGCGAACGCCGTGGCCGCGGTGCTGTATCGCGACGCATTCGGTAACACGTGGGACGGTCGCGGCGATAAACCGGCATGGCTCGCGCGCGCGATTCACGCCGGACAAAGCATCGATCATTTCCGCTGCTGAACGCGCGCAGGCGCACCGCGAAACGCCCGCGCGAAAAAAAGCCCGCGCAAGGCGGGCTCGATCTTTACTGCTCGGAGTCTCGCGACGAATCGCGCATCACAGGTCGAAAAACACGGTTTCCTGATCGCCCTGCATGTGGATGTCGAAGCGATACAGGTTGGCCGTACCGGCAACGCGGCGCGCGATCAGCGTATTACGGCGCTCGGCCGGCACCGACGCCAGCACGGTGTCCTGCTCGTTCGCCTGCGCTTCGTCCTCGAAATAGATGCGCGTGAACGTGTGCAGTAGCATGCCGCGCATCGTCAGGATTACGTCGATGTGCGGCGCTTCGTCGGGATTCGCGCGGCCCGGCTTCACCGTCTCGACGATGAAACGCTTGTGCGGATCCGTGCCCGTACCGACGCGCGCAAAGCCGTGAAAGCCGGTCTTCAAAATTTCTTCGCGCGATTCCGGATAGTGGCCGTTCGAGTCGACTTGCGACATCTCGATCATCGCGTCGCCGATCACCTTGCCGTCGCCGTCGAACACCTGACCGACGATCGTGATGTGCTCGCCGGCCGCTTCCATGCCGGCCAGAACGTTCGTGAACAGGCTCTTGAAGTCGAAATCGTATTGCTGCGGGCAAAGACCGTAGGCGAAGTACGGACCAACGGTTTGCGAAGGCGTTTGCTTGAGAGTCGTCATGGCTTAGCGCTCCATCGGGGTTTCGTTCGGGCCGCGCAGCACGATGTCGAAATCGTAGCCGAGCGCGTAGGCCTCTTGCGTGGTGTCGAGCGAGAACTTCGAGACCATGCGCTCACGGGCGTGCTCGGGCGTGCCCTGGTAGATCGGGTCGAATGCGAGCAGCGGATCGCCGGGAAAGTACATCTGCGTGACGAGACGCGAGCCGAAGTGGTCGCCGAACAGCGAGAAATGGATGTGCTGCGGACGCCAGGCGTTCGGATGGTTGCCCCACGGATACGCGCCCGGCTTGATGGTCATGAAGCGGTAACGGCCTTCGTTGTCGGTGATGCAGCGGCCCGCGCCGAGGAAGTTCGGGTCGAGCGGCGCGTCGTGCTGGTCGGCCTTGTGCACATAGCGGCCGGCGGCGTTCGCTTGCCAGACTTCCACCAGCGTGTTGCGCACCGGGCGGCCGCCTTCGTCGAGCACACGGCCCGTCACGATGATGCGCTCGCCGAGCGGTTCGCCATTGCGCACCGCGTTGCGGGTCAGGTCGCTGTCGAGCGGGTCGAGGTCGTCGGTGCCGTAGACCGGCACGTGCTGGTCGCGCAGTCGTTCCTTCAGCGGAATCAGCGGACGCGACGGACCGCGTTTGACCGACGAACCGTACGGCGGATAGATGTACTCGGGATGGGACGCGAAATCTCGCGGCGAAAGAATTGAATCTTCCATGAGGTGTCTCCGTTGGAGGAATCGGGGGGATGCGACGTTATGACTCGCACTTTATACAAAGCGTGCGGTTATGAAAAATGACGTTTTTGCCCGTTTCGTATAACCTTCCGTTATGCAACGCAGTCTCGCGGATAGCCGCGTCAAATTCCGTCATCTCCAGTGCTTTCTGGCCGTCGCGCAGTTCGGCAGCGTCCAGCGGGCGGCGGACAGTTTGTCCATCACGCAGCCGGCGGTATCGAAGACGGTCGCTGAGCTGGAGACCATTCTCGGCGTGAAGCTGTTCGAGCGCGGCCGTCACGGCGCAGTGCCGACGCGCGAGGGGCAGCTTTTCATGCCGCACGCGAGCGCCTGCGTGAGCGCGCTGCGCCAGGGCGTCGATCTGCTTGCGCGGGCCGAGGGCGCGGCCGCCGCGACGCTCGAAGTCGGTGTGCTGCCCACTGTCGCCGCGGTGCTGGTACCGCCCGTGCTGAGACAGTTCGCGACGCAGTGGCCGCGCGTGATCGTGCGCCTCGCGACCGGCGCAAATCCGGAATTGCTCGAACGCCTGAAAGCGGGGTCGATCGAATTCGCGATCGGCCGCCTCGCGGACCCGGAGCGGATGGTCGGCCTGAGTTTCGAGCAACTGTTTACCGAGCCGCTGATCGCGGTCGTGCGCGCCGGGCATCCGCTGGCGCAAGGGAAGGCCTTGCCCGCCACGTCGCTGGAGGAATTTCCGATCGTGCTGCCGCCGTTCGGCACGCTGATCCGCCAATCGGCCGAGAGCCTGCTCGGCGCGTGGGGCGTGCCGCCGTTGTCGGCGTTCGTCGAGGTGTTGTCGGTATCCACGGGGCGCGCGCTGACGCTCGAAAACGGCGCGGTGTGGTTCGTGCCGCAAAGCGCGGTCGAATACGAACTCGCGCACGGCATGCTGGTGCGCCTGCCGCTGCCGTTTGCGGGCACCGGCGAGCCGGTGGGGCTGATTCGTCGCTCGGATACGCAGCCGTCGACGGTGGGACGCGCGTTCATCGAGGCGGTGCGCGAGGTCGCGCGGGGCAGACGGTTGCGAACGCCCCGCGACCCGGTGTAAAAACACGGTGCGAAAGCCGCCACAGACCGTTGTTCCTGCGGCACGCCGCGTGCGCGCCACGAGCGAGCACGCACCACGCAGCCCCTCGCGAACGACCGGAACACTTCGCGCCGAACCCGGAAAGACCGGCCCCGCGTCGAAAGACCGTACAAGGAGATTGCCATGCCCAGCGACTTGCCCACTCCAGAGGCCGCGCAGCGCGCCGTATTGGCGCCGCAGCACAATCCGCTCGGCACGGCCGGCCTCGAGTTCGTCGAGTTCGCCGCGCGCGATCCGCAGGCGCTCGGCGAGACCTTCACGCGGCTCGGCTTCAAGGCGATCGCGCGTCATATCAGCAAGGATGTGACGCTGTATCGCCAGGGCGAGATGAATTTCCTGATCAACGCGGAGCCCGATTCGTTCGCAGCGCGCTACGCGGAAGAATACGGGGTCGGCATCTGCGCGATCGGGATTCGCGTCGCCGACGCACAGCGCGCGTTCGAACGCGCGGTGGAACTCGGCGCGTGGGCGTTCGAAGGCGAACGCCTCGGTGCCGGCGAACTGCTGATTCCGGCCATTCAAGGCATCGGCGATTCGCACATCTATTTCGTCGATCGTTGGCGCGGGCGAGGCGGTCAGCGCGGCGGCCTCGGCGATATCTCGATCTTCGACATCGACTTCCGGCCCATCGAAATCGACACGGCCGCAGCCGATCTGAATCACGCGGGCAGCGGCCTGATCGCGGTCGACCATCTGACGCAGACCGTTGGCGAAGGCCGCATGCAGGAGTGGATCGACTTCTATCGCGACCTGCTGAATTTCCGCGAGATCCACGAGCTGCACGCCAACTGGCATGTGTCGGCGGAATCGCGCGTGATGGTGTCGCCGTGCGGCGCGATCCGCGTGCCGCTGTACGAGGAAGGCACGGGCCGGACCAACCTGATGCACGAGTATTTGCCCGATCATCCCGGCGAAGGCGTGCAGCACATCGCGCTCGCCACCGACGACATCTTCGCGTGCGTCGAGCGTCTGCTCGCGAACGGCGTCGAATTCGTCGAGCCGCCGCCGCGCTACTACGAGCAGCTCGATGCACGTTTGCCGGGCCACGGGCTCGATGTCGAGCGACTGCGGCACACGCATGTGCTCGTAGATGGCGAGATCGGCGCGGACGGCGTGCCGCTGCTGTTTTTCCAGACCTTCGTGCGCCGCCGCGCCGGCGAGATTTTCTTCGAGATCGTGCAACGTCAGGGACATCATGGCTTCGGCGAAGGCAATCTCGCCGCATTGGCCCAGGCGCGCACCGGCAGCTGAACACTGCGCGTAGTCGCGTGCGTGATTGGATCACTCACGCATGCGGCTTTCGTCGCGTCACGCCCCCTCGGGCCTCTCCACCAACTCCGGATAAATCGCGCCGTATGCGGCGGCCTCGCGCAGCAGCCACTCGCGGAAACTCGCGAGCGGCTTGCCGTGACTCAACTCGGTCGGATAGACAAGGTAGTACGCCGCCTCGGCGAGCGCGGGTGTGTCGAACGGAATCACGAGACCGAACTGCTGCAACTGCGTGTCGACGAAAAAGCGCGGCACCAGCGCGATGCCGAGTCCGGCCGCGGCAGCGCTGATCAGCATCGTGTGCAGTTCGTAGCGCACGCCCTGCATCGTATGGTTTTCGTCGACGCCGAGATTCGAGAACCAGTTCGCCCAGCCGTCGGGTCGCGTCGTCGAATGCAGCAGCGGATAGTTGAGCAATTCGGCGACGTTGCGGACCGGCCGCTTCAGCAGACTCGCTGCGCAGACCGGCACCACTTCCTCGCGGAACAGAAAATCGGCCGACGTACCCGGCCACGTCGGCTTGCCGTAATGAATTGCCGCTTCGAAATGCGTCTCGGCGAACGGGAACGTCGCGGTACGCACGCCCATGTTCACGCGCACCTCGGGGTATTGTTCATTGAATGTGGCCATGCGCGGAATCAGCCATTGCGATGCGAACGTCGGCAATACCGCGAGTTCCAGATAACCGCCGCCGCTGCCGTGCGCGATGATCGACAGCGTGTCGCGATCGAGGTGTTCGAGCGAGCGTCGCACCTGCGCGCTGTAGACCTTGCCCGCGCGCGTCAGCACCACGCGTTGCTTGACGCGCACGAACAGCCGCACGCCGAGATTGCTTTCGAGCGTATTGATCTGTCGCGACACCGCGCTTTCGGTGAGGAACAGTTCGCGCGCCGCATGCGTGAAGCTCTGGTGCCGCGCGGCGGCTTCGAACGCGAGCAGCGCGCCCATGTTGGGAATCTTGAACTTTCGCACGTTAATTCCAAAAACGCATCAAGTGGCGAGTTTATCTCGCTTTACGGGGGCGCAGCGCATTTTGAATAATCTCGCCCGTTATGAGGCGCTCGTGCAGCGCTCAACGTATAGCGTGGAGAAGCCGGATGCGAAACCTGAAGAATGCGAACGTCGAACAACTGCTGGTGAAGCTGCTGGGCGCGCAGAAAGCCGCGCGCCTGTTTGCGACGCTGAATCATCCGCGTGTGTTGAACGAGTGGGAAAGCGGCAGCGTCACGCGCGCCGAACTCGCACAGGCGATGAACATGGCGCTGTTCGACGATCTGCTCGCGCGCTCGGAAAACGGCCGCCGCTATACGGAGGAAACCGTCGCCGCCGACGGCAGCGTGTACTTCGATCATGGCGCGCTGCGCACCGTGCGCTGGCCGCACAGCGGCGCGCTGCCGCCCGGCGAGGCCGCGTTCGCGCGCATCCTGCGGCCGCTCGGCTTTCGGATCAACGGCCGTTACCCGCTCGATCGTCTCGGCATGACCGGCCGCGCGTGGGCGCATGAGGACGCCGCCGACGAGATCGCGCAGTTCTTCGTCAGCGAACTGCACCCGGAGCGTTTTTCCGCGGCGTTCCAGCAGGCGGTGACGAACGTGATCGGTGGCTCGCGCGATCCGTTGACGCCGCGCGCCCATGGCTTCTTGTGGGAACTCGAACGCGATGGCCTGCTGCCGCTCGATGCGGCGCAGGAGTTGCTACCGGTGATCGTTGGTGCGTTCGCGCGTCAGCACGAGATGCCACGCGAAGCCGATTACGAAGTATTGTTGAAGGAATCGGCGGAGATGGCGTGGATCGCGACCGAAGGTAACGCGTTCAATCACGCGACCGATCGCGTCGCGGACGTCTTCAAGCTGTCGGACGAACAGAAGGCGAAGGATCGGCCGATGAAGCCCGAAGTCGAACATTCGCGTTCCGGGCGCGTGTTCCAGACCGCGTATCGCGCGGATGTCGTGCAGCGTGAATTTCGCGCGGCCGACGGCAGCGTCGTCACGCGCGACGTGCCGGGCTCGTTCTACGAATTCATTACGCGCAAGCGCAGTTTCGATCAGGACGCGCGCCGCTGGGAAACGGACCTGCGTTTCGACGCGGGCAACGCACAGGGTATCTTCCGGATGACCGCGAGCCAGGCGGCCTGAGCGCTTACGGCAGCTCGAGCGCCGGCATCGCAGACGAGGTGCGCAGTGGGGACGTCATTGTCATTGGATGAAGAGCGGCGGGTTGGCGCGCAGCGGGGCGCTTTGCATGAACCGCGTGTCGCCACGCCTTTCTCGGCCCGCGCGGAGCTATTGCAGGCGCTCGAAAGCGACCTGCGCCAGCACGTGCGCGGCGAGGTGCGATTCGATCAGGGTTCCAAAGCATTGTACGCATCGGATGCGTCGAACTATCGGCAAGTCCCGCTCGGTGTCGTGGTGCCGGCCGATATCGACGATCTGCTCGCAACGCTCGCCGCATGCCGTCGCAACGACGTGCCGTTTCTCGCGCGCGGTGGCGGCACGTCGCAGAACGGCCAATGCGTGAACGTCGCGGTCGTGGCCGATGCGAGCAAGTATCTGAACCGCGTCGTCTCGATCGATCCGCGTGCGGGCGTCGCGGTCGTCGAGCCGGGCGTGGTGTGCGACTCCTTGCGCGATGCCGCCGAACAGCACGGCCTCACGTTCGCGCCCGATCCCGCCACGCATAGCCGCTGCACGCTCGGCGGCATGATCGCGAACAACTCGTGCGGCGCGCATTCGGTGATGGCCGGTAAGACCGTCGAGAACATCGAAGCGCTCGAAATCGCGACCTTCGACGGCGCGCGTTTCTGGGTCGGCCCGACCTCCGGGGAAGAACTCGAACGCATCATCGCGGCGGGTGGCCGACAAGGCGAAATCTACGCGGCGCTCAAGCAACTGCGCGACACCTACGCCGAACGGATTCGCGCGAAATTCCCGCAGATCAAACGGCGCGTGTCGGGCTTCAATCTCGATCAACTGCTGCCGGAAAACGGCTTCAACGTCGCGCGTGCGCTCGTCGGCAGCGAAGGCACGTGCGCGGTCACGTTGCAGGCGAAAGTGAGGCTCGTGAAGAGTCCGGCCAGGCGCGTGATCGTCGTGGTCGGCTTCACCGACATCTATACGGCGGCGGACGCAGTGCCGCATTTCATGCGCTGCGGGCCGATCGCAGTCGAGGGACTCGACCGCGCGATCATTCGCGGCTTGCAGGCGCGCGGCCTGAAGAAGGACGAGATCGCACTGCTGCCCGAAGGCGATGCGTGGGTCGTGCTCGAATTCGGTGCGCACACGCAGGACGAGGTGCTGCAACAGGCACGCGACGCCGCCGCGTATTTCCAATCGGGCGCGGCTGGGCCGCAAATCTCGACGACGCTCGTCGAAGATCGCGCCTTGCAGGCGAAAGTGTGGTCGATTCGCGAGACGGGGGCGTCGGCGGTCGCGTTGTCAGTGGATCGCGACAAGCCCGATCCGGTGGTCGGCTGGGAAGACGCGGCGGTCGATCCGCTGCGGCTCGGCGATTATCTGCGCGCCTTTCAGGCGCTCGTCGATCGCCATGGCTACGAGACGAGCCTGTACGGCCATTTCGGCGACGGCTGCGTGCACGCGCGCATCACGTTCGATCTGCGCAGCGCGGAAGGTATCGCGACGTGGCGCGGGTTCTTGCGCGAAGCGGCGGAACTGGTGGTCGAATTCGGCGGCTCGCTGTCGGGCGAACACGGCGATGGCCAGGCGAAGGCCGAGTTTCTGCCGATCATGTACGGCCCCGAGCTGATTCAGGCGATGGAGCAGTTCAAGGCGATCTGGGACCCGGCGAATCGTCTGAATCCGGGCAAAGTCGTGCATGCATACCGCGCCGACGAAAACCTGCGCATGGGCCCTGCGTACAAGCCGGTGACGCTGCATACGAGGCTCGCGTTCGCGAGCCAGGAAGGCGACGGCTTTCAGCGTGCGATCGAACGCTGCATCGGCATGGGCAAATGCCGCTCGCTCGAAGGCGGCACGATGTGTCCGAGCTATCGCGGCACGCGCGAGGAAAAGTACTCGACCCGCGGGCGCGCGCATCTGTTCTGGGAAATGCTGCAAGGCGACGTGATCGCCGACGGCTGGAACAGCCGCGAAGTGAAAGAAGCGCTCGATACCTGCCTCGCATGCAAGGGCTGCAAGTCCGATTGCCCGACGCATACGGACATGGCGTCGTACAAGGCGGAGTTCCTTTCCCACTACTACGAGAACAATCGTCGGCCGCGTCAGGCGCTGTTCATGGGGCGGATCGGCGAATGGGCACCGTGGGCCGCGCGTTTTCCGCGCGCGACGAACTTTCTGACGACGGCGCCCGGTTTGTCCGCGCTCGGCAAATGGATCGCGGGTGTGGCGCAGACGCGTGCGTTGCCGCGGTTCGCCGCTGCAACTTATCGACGGAGTGCGTCGTCGCAAGCATCCGCGATTCATGCGCTCGGCGGCGACGCAAAGAAGGTGATCCTGTGGGTCGATACATTCAACGACCACTTCACGCCCGAGATCGCGCAGGCCGCCGCTGATGTGCTCACGCAACTCGGCTGGCACGTCGTATTGCCGAAGAAACGTTTGTGTTGCGGGCGTCCGCTGTACGACTTCGGCCTGCTCGAACGCGCGCGCGAGCTGCTCACGCATATCGTCGACGTCCTCGCGGACGACATCGCCGCCGGCGTGCCGCTGGTCGGTCTGGAGCCTGGCTGTCTATCGGTGTTCAAGGACGAGTTGCTGAAGCAACTCCCCGATCATGCGTTGGCGAAGAAGCTGTCCGCGCAAACATATCTGTTTGCCGATTTCGTCGCGCGTCAGCCGTTCGAGTGGCCGACGCTCGCGGCCGATGTGATCGTGCATGGCCATTGTCATCAGAAGGCGCTATTCGGCATGCAGGGCGACACGGCGTTGCTGAACAAGCTCGGCGTCAGATGGAAGCTGCTCGATACCGGCTGCTGCGGGATGGCGGGATCGTTCGGCTTCAACATCGAGCATCACGCGTTGTCGGAAAAGATCGGCGAGGACATGTTTGAGGCCGTGCGCGACGCTATCGCGGCGAATGCGGAAACGATCGTGCTGACCAACGGCTTCAGTTGTCGCGAGCAGATCGAGCACGGCACAGGGCGACACGCACTGCATATCGCGCAACTCGCGCAACGGGCGCTGGCGGCGCGCTGAGTGCAGGGCGCGCTATTTTATTTCTTCGCTGACTCGTTCGCGGCAGGCGGTGTATGCGGAAGGTCCGCATTGGTCGCCATCCACAACACTTCGGCGTCTTCTTCGCTGGTCGACACCGCCGCATGACCCGTGCGGCTGTCGAAGTAGAGGCTGTCGCCCGTGTTCAGATGTGTCGGCGCGTACAGCTCCGAATAGAGGCACACGCTGCCGCTGATCACGTAGAGAAACTCCTCGCCTTCGTGGCGGCCCCAGTCGTCGAATGCATCGAGCGTGTGCGCCGAGATGCGGATGCGAAACGGCAGCATCGCCTTGTGGGCCAGGTCGGTGGCGAGCAACTCCATCTGATAGCCGCGATAAGCGTGGCGCTGGCCTTCGTTCTTGCGGGTCAGCGCGCGCCGGCCGCTCGCGCTGACTTTCGGCGTCGAGCCGAACAGTTCGCCAATTTCGATCTTCAGGCCCAGCACGATTTTTTGCAGCACGTCGAACGTGGGGGACATCAGGCCGTTTTCGACCTTCGACAGCGTCGAGCGCGAGACACCGCACAGGCGGCTCGCGGTTTCGAGCGTCAGATCCTGCGCTTGACGGGCGGCGCGCACGCGCCGGCCGAGATCGGTGGAGGACGTGTCGGCGGATTTGGTGAGGTGGGTGTCCATGAGGCTTGCTGCTGGTCGAGTATGCGCTTGATCGGGCGAATAATGTTTCCGATCATAACATTTGGCGTGGCCGGGGCCTTTGTGCGCCGATTCAGGCGTTCGTGCGCTTTTCTCATCGGAAACGTCGTGGCTTTTCCGATGAGTTCGACGCAGCGTGGCGATCTCAAGTTGATGAGGCGTCCTTTGCGCGGCGTTTTTTTACGCGCTGCGATTGAAAAGCTCATTGAGCTGCGTGCCCGCCGTCGCGCCGGTGAAGTCGAAGCGGCCATCGGCCAGCGCCTGAGCGGCGTGCATGAAGCCACCCCACGCCGCGCGCGCGAGCCCGCCGCCGACGCTGATCCGCCGCACGCCGAGCGCGGCCACGTCCTGCAACGTCAGGGTCGATGTCGAGCCGATCAGCAGATTGACGGGCTTCGGCGCGACGGCCGCGACCACCGCTTCGATCTGCTCGCGCGTCTGGATGCCGGGCGCATACAGGCAGTCGGCGCCCGCCGCCGCATAGGCCTTCAGACGCGCAATGGCGTCGTCGAGATCGGGCCTGCCGGCGAAGAAATTCTCCGCGCGGCCGACGAGCAGCGTGTCGCCGCCGTTCTGATCGATCGCACGTCGCGCCGCGCTGAGCCGCTGCACGGCGACGTCGACCGGAAACAGCGGCGCGGCGGGGTTGCCGGTCGAGTCCTCGATCGACAGACCCGCGACGCCCGTTTCCACCGCGAGCGTCACGCTCTCGGCGACTTCTTCCGGGTCGCGGCCGAAGCCGTTTTCGAAGTCGGCGTTGACCGGCAGATCGGTCGCGTCGACGATTGCGCGCAGGTGCGCGAGGATCGTTTCGCGCGGCAACGTATTGTCCGCATGTCCGGTCGACCACGCGAAACCGGAACTCGTCGTCGCGAGCGCCTTGAAGCCGAGTGTATGCAGATAACGGGCGCTGCCCGCGTCCCACGGATTGGGCAGCACGAAACAGCCAGACGAGTGCAGCGCGCGGAAAGCGGCGCGTTTTTCAGCGGCGGTGCGGGGCATCGCATGTCTCCTTGGTGTGAGGGAGCGGCTCCCTCGTTGAGGGGAAAACGCCGGGCCAACTGTTGCGCAGGCGAATCGGCATTCACCAGGGGAAAGTCTATGTCCGTATCGAAACCGTGGTTGATGAAATGGGTGGCGACTTTCACAGACGTTTCCAATAATTCAAAATGACGACAGGCGAACAAGCCGGTTCAGAGATGCGAAGGGCCGCGTGGGAAGACGGCATTCGCGACGAGGTCATTTCCCCAAAGGAGGCACAACATGAACATCACGACCCGGACGCGGTCGATCTCTGCCGTGTTGGTGCTCACGCTCGTTGGCTGCGCCGCGGGCGGTGGGAATGGCGGCGCGCAAACGCATCTGAGTGCAACGCAATGCCGCGATCTGACCGACCTCAGGAACAAGGCACCGGCCACGCACCAGCGGAGCATGAGCGAACTGACAGCGTTGCGGCAAGCGGGCTACCACCCTGAACGACGCTTTGATCCTGACTATCCGGCGAGTCTCGAGCGCGCGCAGAGGCAGGTGGACATCTGGTATCAGGCGGAATGCCCGCAGGCACGGGCTGGGTGAATCTGCCGCGGCGTCAGAATTAGCGGTACGTTGTTAGCGCCGCATAAACGTAAAAAGCGGGCGCATGCCTTGAAAACATGCGCCCGCTTCATATCGGTTCGAAACGGCGAAAACCGCAAAGAGGGGAAAGGGCCGTTAACTCGAGAATCTTTCCTCGCTACGGACATTCGCTATACGTTCGCGACTCGTCACTGACCGTCCGGATTGACCCACATCGGATGATGGCCCGCTTGCGATGATCCGCCCATCGACGACCCATAGCCAGACGTGTCGCCTTGGCCCTTCGCGTTCATCGCGGAGACGCGTGCCTCGGCCGCCTGGATGTCCGCGGGATACTGGGCATCGAGCACGATGGCCGGGTTATAGCCAATCTGTTCGAGTTGCTGCACCTCTGCCTTGACTTGGGCCCGCGTGATCGGCTGTTCCGATTGCGCGAACGACGCGACCGGTGCAGCGATCAGGGCCGTAAGCGCAACTGCCTGGATAAGCGATTTCATGATGTTTCCCTCCGTAGTTGTCTATCCGGCACCGCAGCGATACCGGTGCCATAAGCGCAGTCTAGAGGGGGGTGAACTTGGGGAAAACCACTAGCCGACTAATTCAGTATTGCAAAGAACGGGTAGTCGGCGAGCTGTAATCTCGCCGTCGCGGGTTCTCGTAAAACAGCGCAAAAGCGGCCGTAAATCTGGTCACACACCTTTGCGCACATCGACGCGATAACTCGTGATTTGCCGATAAGTATCTCCGGGTCGCACGATCACTTCGTTCTGCCCGGTCATATTGACCTCGTTCGGGAAACCGCCCGCCTCGAGGCACAAGCCGGCGTGCCGTTGATAGCGAACACCGCCGCGTCCCGGGTTGCCGTTCAACGCGTTGCCCGTGTAAAACTGCAAGCCCCGCTGATCGGTCGCGACGGTCAGTTCGCGTCCGCTGCCCGGATCGTATGCCCAGGCGACTTCGCGCAGCGGCGGCGCGTGGCCCTCGTTGCCCTGCATCGCGTTTGCCGGCGCCTCGCGCAGCACATAGCAATGATCGAAGCCGCCGGCGCGCGCGAGTTGCGCGTGCGGCCAGTCGAGCCGGCCGCCGATCGGCGCGCTCTGCCGGAAGTCGAATGCGTTGCCCGCGACGTCGGCGAGCTTGCACGGAATCATCGTCGCGTCGACTTCGAAAAAGCGCTCGGCGTCGATCGACAGCACGTGGCCGCGAATGTCGGTGCCCGCGCGCCCGGTCAGGTTGAAGTAGGGATGGCTCGTCAGATTGAGCGGCGTCGGCGCGTCGGTGATCGCTTCGTAGCCGATCGTCAGCGTGCCGTCGTCGTCGAGCGAATAGCGTACTTGCACCGTCACGTTGCCCGGAAAACCGGCATCGCCTTCGGGCGACTCGAGCCGCATCAGCAACGCGCCGTCGTCCTCGGCGACCTCCCACAACGCCCGATGAAAACCGACCGTGCCGCCGTGCAGCAGATTCGGACCTTCGTTGCGATCGAGCGTGTACTCGATGCCGTCGAGCGAAAAGCGCGCGCCCGCAATGCGATTCGCCCAGCGGCCGATCAGTCCGCCCATGTAGGTCGAGGCCGCCACGTATTCGGCGGGCGTGTCGTGACCGAGCAGAATATCGCCGAGACGTCCGGCGCGATCCGGTGCGTGCCACGAAACCAGCGTCGCGCCGAGGTCGCTGATGGCGACTTTCATGCCGTGCGCGTTGCGCAACGTGTAAAGCCGTACGCGATCGCCGCCCTGTAGCGTGCCCCACGGCTCGGAAGAGAGTTGTGCGATGCTGATCATGTGGTCAGTGCGAAGAAAAAATAGAAAGCATGCTCAGCCAGCGGTTTTGGTCTTCGGGCCCACGCGCTCCTGGTATTCGCGCGGCGTGCAGCCGAGTTCGCGGCGAAATACCGCGTACATGTATTGCAGCGACGTGAAGCCGCAACGGATCGCGACTTCCGCGCTCGACGCATCGCGTTTCGCGAGCAGCGACTTCGCGACGTCGAGCTTGTGGCGCAGGATCTCCTGATGCACGGTGCACTGACGTTCGCGCCGGAAATACTCTTCGAGCGACGAACGCGACACGCCCACATAGTCGGCCACCTGCTCGGTGCGGATGCCCTGGCACGCGTACTGGCGAATGAAATGGCGGGCGCGCATCACGTAAGGACTCGCGAGCGGCTGATGCCGCGTCGATTCGAGCACGTTGATGCCGACCGGCGGCACCAGAATGCGGCGCCCCGGAAAGCGCGCGCCGTGCAGCATCTGATGCAGGATATGCGCGGCGGTACGGCCCATTTCCTCGGTGCCCTGGATCACCGACGACAGCGGAATGCGCGTCAGCGTACGCGTGAGCGGATCGTTGTCGATGCCGATGATCGCGACTTCCTCGGGCACCGGAATGCCCGCGATCAGACATGCCTGCAGCAAATGCCGCGCACGCGCGTCGGTCACCGCGATGATGCCGACCGGCTTCGGCAGTTGCCGCAGCCAGGTGGTCAGTTGCTCGATGGCCTGGTTCCAGGACGGCGCGCTCGTCGACAGACCGCGATAGATCTCGCTATCGATCTGCGCCGCGCTGCGTCCGTCCGCGCTGCGCAGATGCGCGAAGGCGAGTTCGCGCTGTTGCGCCCAACGGTTTTCCTGCGCCTGCGGCAGGCTGTACAGCGCGAAGTTTTCGAGGCCCGCGCCGATCAGGTGCGTGTACGCGAGCGACACGAGCTTGCTGTTGTCGGTCGCGATATAGGGTAAATCCGGAGGGTACTGCGTCGGATCCTCGTACGACGAACCGACCGCGACCACCGGCAGTGGACAGTCGCGCAGGGCTTCGTCGACGGCGGGATCGTCGAAGTCCGCGATGATGCCGTCGCCGTCGAAGCGCTGGATACCCGCGAGCCGGCAGCGGAAGTCTTCTTCGAGGAAGAGATCCCATGCGACGCGCGTCGACAGCAGGTAGTTGCCGATGCCGGTGATGATCTCGCGATCGTAGACCTTGTTCGCGTTGAACAGCAGCGCGATGCGATGGGTTGTCTGAGGTGCTTGTGGACGGGTCATGGCGGTGAGCGGCGGGTGGCTCGATGGACCACACGCCTTTGTCTCCATTGTGTCGGGTGCCTGGGAGCAACCCCGTTTTTAAGCGTCTGGTTATTCTAGGCGCCGAATCGCGCGGCGGCAGTAAACAAACGCGCGGGCGGTAAGAAACATCAAGCGCGCTGCGCAATTTCGCAATTGCCGGCACATCGTGCAAGCGGCAGCATGGCGTCACTTTGTCGGCCTGCGCGGCTTCTCGCGTGGGTTGCAATGCACCATACATTGGAGACGCCGATGTCCTACTTCGAACACATTCCAGAGATCCGTTACGAAGGCCCGCAATCGGACAACCCGCTCGCGTACCGTCACTACGACAAAACGAGGAAGGTACTCGGCAAGACGCTCGAGGAACATCTGCGTATCGCCGTCTGCTACTGGCATACCTTCGTATGGCCCGGCGTCGATATCTTCGGTCAGGGCGCGTTCCGGCGGCCGTGGCAGCAACCCGGCGACGCAATGGAGCGGGCGCAGCAAAAGGCCGACGCCGCGTTCGAATTCTTCTCGAAGCTCGGCACGCCGTACTACACGTTCCACGATACCGACGTCGCGCCCGAAGGCGCGAGCGTGAAGGAATACAGCGAGAACTTCCTGCGCGTGTCCGACTACCTCGCGCGCAAGCAGCAGGATACCGGTGTCAAATTGCTGTGGGGCACCGCGAATCTGTTTTCCCATCCGCGTTACGCGGCCGGCGCCGCGACCAATCCGAATCCGGAGGTTTTCGCCTTTGCGGCGACCCAGGTGCGTCACGCGCTCGACGCGACGCTGCGCCTCGGCGGTGAAAACTACGTATTGTGGGGTGGCCGCGAAGGCTACGACACGCTGCTGAACACCGACCTCGTGCGCGAGCGCGAGCAGTTCGCGCGCTTCCTGCACATGGTCGTCGAACACAAGCACCGGATCGGTTTCAAGGGCGCGCTGCTGATCGAGCCGAAGCCGCAGGAGCCGACCAAGCATCAATACGACTACGACGTCGCGACCGTGCACGGCTTCCTGCTGCAGCACGGCCTCGACAAGGAGATTCGCGTCAACATCGAGGCGAATCACGCGACGCTCGCGGGGCACTCGTTCCATCACGAGATTGCGACCGCATTTGCGTTAGGCATCTTCGGTAGCGTCGATGCGAATCGCGGCGATCCGCAAAATGGCTGGGACACCGACCAATTTCCCAACAGCGTCGAGGAACTCACGCTGGCCTTATACGAAATCCTGCGCCACGGCGGTTTCACGAGCGGCGGCATGAACTTCGATGCGAAAGTGCGGCGCCAGAGTGTCGATGCGGAAGACCTGTTTTATGGCCACATCGGCGCGATCGACAACCTCGCGCTAGGCCTCGAACGCGCCGCGGTGCTGGTCGAAAACGAGCGCCTCGAGCAGTTCAAGCGGCAACGCTACGCGGGCTGGGATGGCGAGTTCGGCCGCAAGATCCTGTCCGGCGGGTATTCGCTGTCGACGCTCGCCGCGGACACGCTGGCGCGCGATCTGAATCCGCGGCATGTGAGCGGGCAGCAGGAACACATGGAAAACATCGTAAATCAGGCGATTTATAGCGGACGTTGAATAAAGATCGCGCGGCCACGTCGACCGCGCGCATCAGCAAGCTGTGGGTTGTCGCTTGTCCGAGTCTGCGGCTCGCAGCGCAGACCGATATGTCCGGTATTCCGGCTATCACTACACAAAAAGGAGACATCAATGAAATTTGCAATGCGTCGTAACGTCCTGAGTTCGCTGTTGTGCGGCGCGGTACTCGCCAGCCTGTCGCTCGCCGCGCCGCTCGCGCACGCCAGCAAGGCTCATCCGGAAATCGGCTTCTGTATCGACGATCTGCGCGTCGAGCGCTGGTCGCGCGATCGCGACTATTTCGTCGCCGCGGCGGAAAAGCTCGGCGCGAAGGTGTCGGTGCAATCGGCCGATGCGAGCGAAGAGCGCCAGATCTCGCAGATCGAAAACCTGATCTCGCGCGGCGTCGACGTGATTGTGATCGTGCCGTTCAACTCGAAGACGCTCGGCAACGTCGTGGCGGAAGCACGCAAAGCGGGCATCAAGGTCGTGTCGTATGACCGCCTGATTCTCGACGCCGATATCGACGCCTATATCTCGTTCGACAACGAGAAGGTCGGCGAGATGCAGGCGCAGGGCGTCTATGACGTGCGGCCGAAGGGCAACTACTTCCTGCTCGGCGGCGCGCCGACCGACAACAACGCGAAGATGCTGCGCCAGGGCCAGCTGAAGGTGCTGCAACCGGCGATCGACAAGGGTGACATCAAGGTGGTCGGCCAGCAGTGGGTGCCGGAGTGGAGCGCATCGACCGCGCTGCGCATCATGGAAGACGCGCTGACCGCGAACAACAACAAGATCGACGCAGTCGTCGCGTCGAATGACGGCACCGCGGGCGGCGCGATCCAGGCGCTCGCCGCGCAGGGCCTCGCGGGCAAGGTACCGATCTCGGGTCAGGATGCCGACCTCGCAGCCGTGAAGCGCGTGGCGGCCGGCACGCAGACGATGACGGTCTACAAGCCGCTGAAGCTGATCGCGAGCGAAGCGGCGAAGCTGTCGGTCGCGCTTGCCAAGGGTGACAAGCCGGCGTTCAACGCGCAATACGACAACGGCAAGAAGAAGGTCGATACGGTGCTGCTGCAGCCGACCAGGCTGACCAAGGCGAACCTCGACACCGTCGTGAAGGACGGCTTCTACACGCAAGAGCAACTCGCGAGCAAATAACACAGAGACGGGCTATGTGAACGCCACGCTCCGGGGTCATCGCGCCCGGGAGCGTGATCGAACATCGGCCCAACTTGCAGCGAGGCATAGCGAATGACGCAACCTGTTCTGACGATGCGAGGCATCGTCAAAGCTTTTTCCGGCGTGAGGGCGCTCGACGGCATCGATCTGACCGTATCGCCGGGCGAATGCGTGGGCCTGTGCGGCGAAAACGGCGCGGGCAAATCGACGCTGATGAAGGTGCTGTCCGGCGTGTATCCGCACGGTACGTGGGATGGCGAAATAACCTGGGAAGGCGAGACGCTGAAGGCCGCGTGCGTACGCGACACCGAACGCGCGGGCATCATCATCATCCATCAGGAACTGATGCTCGTGCCGGAGTTGTCGGTCGCGGAAAATATCTTTCTCGGCAACGAAATTACGCTGCCCGGCGGCCGCATGAACTACGCGGCGATGTATCAGCGTGCCGACGAACTGTTGCGCGAACTCGGCATCAGCGGCATCAACGCCGCGCAGCCCGTGATGAACTACGGGGGCGGCCATCAGCAGCTGATCGAAATCGCGAAGGCGCTGAACAAGCGCGCAAAGCTGCTGATCCTCGACGAACCGTCGTCGTCGCTGACCGCCTCCGAAATCGCGATTCTGCTCGATATCGTGCGCGATCTGAAGCGGCGCGGCATTGCCTGCGTGTACATCTCGCACAAGCTCGACGAAGTCGCGGCCGTCTGCGACACGATCAGCGTGATTCGCGACGGCCGCCATGTCGCGACCGAGCCGATGCACGCCCTGACGACCGAGCGGATCATCTCGCTGATGGTCGGCCGGGAGATCAAGAACCTGTTTCCGCGCGAGCCGCATCCGATCGGCGACGTGATCTTCGAAGCGCGCAACGTGACCTGTTTCGACGTGACGAATCCGCGCCGCAAGCGCGTGGACGACGTGTCGTTCTCGTTGCGGCGCGGCGAAATTCTCGGTGTCGCCGGGCTCGTCGGCGCGGGCCGCACCGAACTGATGCAGGCGGTTTTCGGCGCGTATGCAGGCATCAGCGAGGCGCACGTCATGCTCGACGGCAAGCCGCTGAAAATTCGCGCGCCAATCGACGCGATTCGCGCCGGCATCGCGATGGTGCCCGAGGATCGCAAACGCCACGGCATCGTTCCCGGCATGAGCGTCGGCCATAACATCACGCTTGCGGTGTTGCAGCGTTTCGCGTCGGGCGGACGTATCGATTCCGCGGCCGAACTCGACACGATTCAGACGGAAATGAAGCGGCTTTCCGTGCGCGCCGCGAATCCGATGTTATCGATTGCAAGTCTGTCGGGCGGCAATCAGCAGAAGGCCGTGCTCACGCGCATGCTGCTGACCAACCCGACCGTGCTGATTCTCGACGAACCGACACGCGGCGTCGACGTCGGCGCCAAATACGAGATCTACAAGCTGATCTTCCAGCTGGCGCAGCGCGGCATGTCGATCGTGATGGTGTCGTCCGAATTGCCGGAAGTGCTCGGCATCAGCGACCGAGTGCTCGTGATCGGCGAAGGTGAGTTGCGAGGCGATTTCATCAACGACGGTCTCACGCAGGAAGACATTCTCGGCGCCGCGATCCGCCCCGCGCATCTATCTTCGAACCCAACCGCAGCGAGTGCCGCATGACTCCCGAAGTAACTTCCCAACGCACCGACAACGCCGCGCCGCGAGGCGCATTCGGCGGCACGCAACGGATCCAGCAACTGTTCGCGCGCTACAAGATTCTCGCGCTGCTGATCGCCGTCGCCGTGATCTGGATTTTCTTTTCGGCGCTCACGCACGGCGCGTTCGTCACGCCGCGCAATCTGTCGAATCTACTGCGGCAGATGTCGATTACCGGCATGCTCGCGTGCGGCATGGTGTTCGTGATCATCGCCGGTGAAATCGATCTGTCGGTCGGTTCGCTGCTTGGTTTGCTCGGCGGCGTTGCGGCGATTCTCGACGTGAACCGGCACTGGCCGATCGGCGTGACGCTTCCGGTCGTGTTGCTGCTCGGCATCGCGGTCGGCGTGTTCAACGGCTGGTGGTCGACGTATCGGCGCGTGCCGTCGTTTATCGTCGGGCTCGGCGGCATGCTCGCGTATCGCGGCATTCTGCTCGGCATTACCGGAGGGTCGACGATCGCGCCGGTGTCGGACAGCTTCGTGTTCGTCGGCCAGGGCTATCTGCCGCGGCTCGCCGGCGACACGCTCGCCGTCGTGCTGTTCCTGCTGCTGGCATTCCTGACGATCCGCCAGCGCGCGAATCGGCAGCGTTATCAGTTGCGCGTCGTGCCGTTCTGGCAGGACGTCGCGAAGGTGATCGGCGCAGGCGCGATTCTCGCCGGCTTCATCGCGATGCTCGACAGTTACGGCGGCATTCCGGTGCCGGTGTTGCTGCTGCTCGCGCTGCTCGGCGTCTTCACATGGATCGCGACGCAGACCGTGTTCGGACGCCGCATCTACGCGGTCGGCTCGAACCTCGAAGCGACGCGGCTGTCGGGTGTCAACACCGACCGCGTGAAGCTCGCGATCTTCGCGCTGATGGGGCTGATGTGCGCGTTTGCCGGCATCGTCAACACGGCGCGGCTCGCGGCCGGTTCGCCGTCGGCGGGCTCGATGGGCGAACTCGACGCGATCGCCGCGTGCTTTATCGGCGGCACCTCGATGCGCGGCGGCTCCGGCACCGTGTATGGCGCGCTGATCGGCGCGCTCGTCATGGCGAGCCTCGACAACGGCATGTCCATGCTCGACGTCGACGCGTTCTGGCAGATGATCGTGAAGGGCGGCATCCTCGTGCTGGCCGTGTGGATCGACGTGGTGTCGGGTTCGAACCGCCGTTGATCCGGTCGCATGATCGCCTGATTGAATCAAGCGCAAGGTTCGCGGTGTGCCGGCGGTGACTTACGCCGGCACACCGCCGCCTCTGCGCGGCCGCAGTTAATGAAACACCCCACGACTTTCCCCCGCCGCTTTCAGTCCCCGCCTTCCCACGCCGCACGGCCGCTCGAGGTTCACGCGCGCATTTAAGTCTCACGCTCGCCGATTCGTCTTATTACTATTCGCAGACAAAGACGGGCGCATCGGCGCTGTCGCCGCTTTCCTACCATCGAGCCAGCCGGGCGAGCCATGCCATGTTGACGCGCAGAACCTTTCTGCTTGGCGGCGCCAGTGCGTTGGGCGGGCTGCTGGTCGGCTGGGCCGTGGTGCCGCCGCGCCAGCGCCTGATGACGTCGACGCCGCTGCCGACGCAAGGCACGCAGGTCGCGCTGAACGGCTGGGTCAAGATCGACGCCGACAACCGCGTGACGATCATGGTGCCGAAGGCCGAAATGGGGCAGGGCATCCATACGGGGCTTGCGATGCTGCTCGCCGAGGAGCTCGACGCCGACTGGCCGCAGGTGAAAGTCGAAGAGGCGCCGATCGACCGGATCTACAACGCGGTGCAGAGCATCGTCGACGATCTGCCGTTTCGCCCCGACGACGACAGCTACATCCGCCGCGGCACCGTGTGGATCACGAGCAAGGCAGTGCGTGAGATCGGCACGATGATGACGGGCGGCTCCTCGAGCATGAACGATCTCTGGACGCCGATGCGCGAGGCCGGCGCGTCGGCGCGCGTGATGCTGATCGCGGCGGCGGCCGAGCGCTGGGACGTGCCGGTCCGCGAATGCCGCGCGGAAAAGGGCTACGTGCTGCACCCTTGGGGGCACAAGGCGACGTTCGGCGAATTGTCGTCGATGGCCGCGCGCCAGCCGCTGCCGCGCAGCGTCGTCCTGAAGCAGCCGGCCGACTTCAGGCTGATCGGCCAGCCCGTGCGGCGCATCGAAGCCGCTTCGAAAATCGACGGTGCGGCGCGCTTCGGCATCGACGTGTTGCCCGACGGTTTGGTCTATGCAAGCGTCGTGATGTGTCCGACGCTTGGCGGCACGGTCGCGCATTTCGACGCGACGCCCGCGCAAAAGATACGGGGCTTCATCAAGGCGTTCGCCGTGCCGCCGTACGCGGGCGGCACCGGCGGCGTGGCCGTGATCGCGGACAACGCGTTTCGCGCGATGAGCGCGGTCGAGGCGATCAACGTGACCTGGCATGACGGCGCGGCCGCGAAGGTGTCGAGCGCGGCGGTGGACTCCCGCCTCGTCGAGGCGCTCGACCATACGGACGGCCACGTGTATTACCACGTCGGCAACGTCGACAACGCGATGAGTCGCGCGGCGCGCACGATCGAAGCGGTCTATCACGCGCCGTATCTCGCGCATGGCGCGGTCGAGCCGCTGAACTGCACGGTGCAGGTCGCGGACGGCGCAGCGACCGTCTGGGTGTCGACGCAGATGCCGCGGCTCGCGCGGCATCATGCGGCGAAAGTGCTCGGCCTCGACGTCGATCTCGTCGATGTACAGACGCAGTTGTTGGGCGGCGCGTTCGGCCGGCGCCTCGAACTCGATTTCGTCGCGCAGGCCGCGGCGATCGCGCGCGAGGCCGATGGCCGTCCGGTGCAAACCATCTGGTCGCGCGCGCAGGACTTCACGCACGACTTCTACCGGCCCGCATGCGCGGCATGGCTTCAGGCCGGCTTCGACGAGCACGGCACGCTGGTCGCCTGGCACGCGAAGTCGGCGGGTCAGGCGATCGTGCCGGATGCGCTCGCGCGTTACTACGGCGTGCCGCACATCCCGATCGACAAGACCACCTGCGAAGGCGCGTTCGATCAGCCCTACGAGTGGCCGGCCGCGCGCGTGTCGCACGAGATAGTCGAATTGCCGGTGCCGATCGGCTTCTGGCGCTCGGTCGGCCACTCGCATCAGGCCTTCTTCACCGAGAGCTTCACCGACGAAGCCGCCGCCGCGGCCGGCCAGGACCCGATTGAGTTTCGCACGATGCTGCTCGTGCAGCATCCGCGTCATCTGGCGGTCCTGAAGCGTGTCGAGAAGTTGTCCGACTGGGGGCGTCCGCTAAAACCCGCCGCCGATGGCGCGCCTTGCGCTCGTGGCGTCGCGTTGCACGAGGCGTTCGGCAGCGTGGTCGCGCAGGTCGCGGAGGTGTCGATCGGCGCGAACCGGCAGATTCGCGTGCATCGGGTGGTGTGCGTGATCGATTGCGGCTTGCCGGTGAATCCGAACCTGATCCGTCAGCAGATGGAAGGCGGCATCGTGTTCGGGCTGTCGAGCGCGTTGCAGAACGAGATCACGATCGTCAACGGCCAGGTGCAGCAGAAGAACTTCGTGGACTTTCCGGTCGTGCGGATGAACGGGTGCCCTGCGATCGAGGTCGACATCATGCCGAGCGAGCTGCACCCGCAAGGTGTCGGCGAGCCGGGCGTGCCGCCGATCGCGCCGGCGGTGGGCAATGCGGTGTTCGCACTGACGGGGCAGCGTTTGCGGACGCTGCCGTTGCGGCTTGCATGACGGACGGTGGATGAGCACAAGCTTGCGGTGTTGCGCGGCGACTCAGGAGGCAAGCATGGCGGTACTGAATATCAACGGACGCAAGGTGAAGGTCGATGCCGATCCGGACATGCCGCTGCTATGGGTGTTGCGCTGCGATCTCGGCATGACCGGCACCAAGTTCGGCTGCGGCGTGGGCATCTGCGGCGCGTGCACGATCAATCTCGACGATGCCGCGTGCTTCGCGTGCCAGACGTTGATGTCGAGCCTGCATACGCAGAAGATCACGACGATCGAGGGTTTGCAGGGACGCGAGGCGCAGGCGTTGAAGGCCGCGTGGATCGAACTCGATGTGGTGCAGTGCGGTTATTGCCAGAGCGCGCAATTGATGGCGGCTTGCGCGTTGCTGAAGCGCAAGCCCGATCCGACCGATGCCGACATCGACGAGGCGATGACGCCGGTGGTGTGCCGTTGCGGCACATATCCGCGGGTACGGGCGGCGATACATCAGGCGGCGGCGAAAGTGCGGAACAGCTAGCCACTCTTTCGGTCCGCCGCCCGCCCAGCTCAATTAGCCAACATTTCGACCACCGCAACCACCGCGGTGAAGATACCGATGCATCCGCCCAACGTGACTACACCCTGCATGAATGGCGACATACGAGACTCCGTAGCGTGAAGTGGTGTCACGTATTTAACCGAAAGTGAAAGCAAAAAGAAAGATTGTCAAAAATAAATCGTAAGACGGCCGATCAAGGCGCTTTCGCAGTTGCGGCCGTCGACGCTCCCGACTTCGCGGACGGCTTGGCCGCGACGGGTGTTGCCTTCAGCTGCGGCCGCGTTTCACCCGGCGTGCTTTGCCCGCCAACTTCCCACCCGCCGCCCAGCGACAGGAACAGATTGACCTGATCGATCGCCACCTGGCCCTCCGCCGCCGCGAGCTGTGACTTCACGGCCGTCAGCGTGCGCGTCGCGTCGAGATCGGAGATGAACGACTCGCGCCCGGCGCGATACAGCCGATGCGTTTCATCTGCCGATTGCGCCGCCGACTTCAGCGCCGCGCGCAGCGATTCGGCGCGCGCGTAATCGGACGCGTAGGTCGCGAGGTTGGTCTCGGTTTCGCGCAGCGCGGTCAGCACCACGCCGTCGAACTTCGCGAGCGCGACCTGGCTCGACGCTTCGGCTTCGTGGACCCGTTGGCGCGCGCCATTGGTCGGGAAGGTCCAACTGATCAGCGGACCGAAGGCCCAACGCGCCGTCGGCGAGGTGGGAATGTCTTCCAGAATGCCGGTGAAGCCCGCCGACGCGCCAATGCTGATGCTCGGATAGAGCGCTCCGGTCGCGACGCCGATGCGCGCCGTCGACGCCGCGAGCTGACGCTCGGCTTCGTGCACGTCCGGGCGTCGCCGCAGCAGCCCGGCGCCGTCGCCGATCGGAATCGGCTGGTGGATTTGCGGCAGCCGGTCGCAGGCGAGCACGGCCGGCGGCAATTGCGACGGCGCCTGGGCGAGCAGCATCGCGAGCCGGTATTGTGCGATCTTGCGGCGCGCGGTGTAGCGCGGAATGTCGGCCGTCAGAGTCTCGACCTGAGTCTGGCCGCTCGTGACCGCGGTCTGGTTTCCGCGTCCCGCGTCGCGCAGACGGCGCGACACGTCCACGCGCTCCTTCTGTAGCGCGAGCGATTGCTGCGCGATGCGCAGCTCCTCGGCCGCCGAGCATTGTTCGACGTACGAGCGCACCACGTCCGCGACGACAGTGATGCGCGCGAGGTCGCCCGCGGCTTCCACGGCCTCGGTATCCGCCGCCGCCGCTTCGACGCCGCGGCGCAGCTTGCCGAACAGGTCGATTTCGTACGAGACGTTGATGCCCATGTCACCAAGGTTGGCGACCGGCAGTTTCTCGAAGAGCAGGTATTGCTCGGCCGATTCCTGCGCGCGCTGGATCGCCACCGACGCGTTGCCCGAAAAACCGCCCTGCGCTTGCGCTATGCCCAGCGCCTCGCGCGAGCGCGCGAGATTCGCGGTCGCGACGCGCAGGTCGGTATTCGATTTCAACGCCTGGTCGACCAGACCGTTCAGCACCGGATCGTCGTACAGCTTCCACCAGACGGTCGGCAGATTGAGGGTTGACGTCAGCATGGGATCGGCGCCCTCGATCGCTCCGTTCGCGAGCGGGGCATTGACGAGCGCCTGTTTCGGCAGCGTGTAGTTCGGCCCGACGTTGATGCAGCCGTTCAGCGCGACGGTGAGCGGCAATAACGGCAGCAGCGGCAGCAGCGGCAGCAGCGGCAGCAGCGGCAAGCGCGGCGCCAGCGCGGACAAGGTACGCACGAACTTCATTGCGACGCGCCCGACGGTGCGGTGCCCGACCCAGCGGACCCGGACGCCACCGACGAACCCGGCGCCACCGGCGCAGCCGAAGCGGCGACCGTGCCAGATGCGCCACCCGTGCCCGACACGGCTCGTCTCCTGAGCGGCGACAGGTCACGCACCGACACCGTCGCGGTACGCCCCGCGATCAGGCGGAAATCAGCGGGCACTTCATCGAGCGCGACCCGCACCGGAATGCGCTGCGCGAGCCGCACCCAGCTGAACGCCGGGTTCACGTTCGGCAGCAGATTGGCGCTTTGCGTGCGGTCGCGGTCTTCGATACCGGCGACGATGCTTTGCACGTGCCCGCGCAGCGGCTTCGGCTCGCCCATTACGATGATGTCGACCGGCTGGCCGATGTCGATGCCGCGCAGCTTGGTTTCCTCGAAGTAGCCGTCGACGCGGAACGAATGCATGTCGACCACCGCGACCACCGCGCGGCCGGCCGCGACGAATTCGCCGGCGCGCGGCGCGCGGTCGTTCAGATAGCCGTCTACCGGGCTTTTGATCGTCGAGCGCTCGAGGTTCAGCTTCGCGGTGTCGATCGCGACGTTCGCGTCGGCGAGCGCGGCTTCGCCCGCCTCGACGCGCGAGCGGCTTTCTTCGAGTACTTCGGCGGCGACGAGATTGCCGAGCTGACGATTGCGCGCGTATTCGCGGCGGGCCTGATCGAGCGTCGCGCGGCGCTGCTGCGCCGTTGCCTCGGCCTGACGCAATGCGAGCGTGTAGCGCGCCTGATCGATCCTGAACAGCACCTGGCCCTGCTTGACCTGCTGGTTGTCCATGACCTCGACCGACGAAATCAGTCCCGACACGTCGGGCGCGACCTGGATCACGTCGGCGCGTACGCGCCCGTCGCGGGTCCACGGCGCGAACATGTAGTAGTTGACGAGTTTCCACAGCACCAATGCTGCGACCACCACGACGATCAGGGTCAGCAGGATCTGACCGACGGAGAACCAGGTTTTTTTCACGTTATTAGTCTGTGCGAAACGACGACGACAAGGCCCAGCACCAGCACATAGACGCCGAGATCGAAGATGGAGCGATGCCAGACGAAGCGGTAAAAGCCGGTGTAATCGAGCGCGGTGCGAATGCCGAGGTTGATCAGATACGCGATCAACATCAGCACCAGCACGGACGGTACGAACACGCCGAAGATATCGATTTCACCGATCATCGCGGGAACTGGGAAAAGGGGGAGGCGGGGTGCGAAGGCGGGCGCAAGCAGGGGCGCAAGCAGGGGCGCAAGAATGGGTGCATCACGCGGCGGCCTCCGGTTCGGTCGGCGTTGGTTTCGTGAGGGTCGCCGGAAACAGCGAAAGACGCAAGCCGACCAGCGCGTGCAGCGCATCGCGCAACTGACGCGCCGAGGTCTGCGAGGTCTCGGTCGGCGCGGCGGCGTTGGCGAGCCCCTGCGCGGTGACGCGCGCGACGGCCACGTCGATCAACGACATCAGGCTGTCCGGCACCGGCTCGCGGTGGCGTCGATCGATGCAGCTCTCGTAGTATGTACGCACTCCATCGAGAACATGGTCGATCGCGCCGGCCGCTTCGCTGCCGAGCTTGCGTGTGAGGCGGCGCAGGTCCAGCGCATTGAACCCGATGCGCAGATCGCGGAAGCTCTCGATCGACGGATGGCGGTAGTCGTCGGTTGCAGCGAGGCGCGGGATCAATTGCATCAGCCGGTCGAGCATGCGCGCGGCGAGATTGCGCGGGTCTTCGATCGGCCGCGTCGACGCGCTCAGCGCGACGTCGGCCCAGCTCGAGCGCAACAGGCGCGCCGCGGCCAGCTCGGCGCCGAATGGGCGCGTTGCACGGGTCCACAGGTATGCATAGAGCAGGCCGGAGAGGCCCGCGAGGTTGGCGTTCAGGAACGTCAGGAAGTTCGCGTCGTACGCGTCCTGAATGCTGATGAAGGTGGCCGTGTTCACCGCGACCAGCACCGTCACCATGTTGAACTGCGGGCGCGGAATCAGCGTGCCGACCAGAATGAACGGCGCGGCGAACAGGATCACCAGCATCGGGAAGTCGTGCACCTGCGGCAGCACGACGAACAGATAGAGGCCCGCGGCCACTACGGCGACGCCAGTCGCGAGGAAGAAGCGGAACACGAACGGCGCGGGTTCGTCGAGCGCGGCGAAGAAGCAGCAGGCGACCGCCGCGAGCGTGACCGCGCTCGCGCCGTCGTTCCAGCCCGAGCCGATCCACAGCGCGCACGCGAGCACCACGGCCGCGGCCGCCGACACGGTCGCGAACAGCATCATGCCGCGATCGTAGAAGCGCTCGGTGCCGCCGAGCCGCCAGTGACGGAAATGCGGCCGCCACGAACCTTCCTCGCGCGTGATGATGATGCGCAGCGAGCGGCAGTCTTGCCACACGTCGATCACTTGCGCGAGGCGCCATAGTGCATTCGACAGCAGCGCGCCGTCCCAATGCGTGAGCGCGGCGGCGGGCGGGTGCATCGCGGCGATGCGCGCGCGCAGCGCGTTGGCGGTCTCGTCCGCGTGATAACCCTCGCTCGGCGCGGGCAGCGGTTGGTTGAACCACTTGATGACGTCGTCGATCAGCGTCTGAAGTCCTTCGGGCCAGTGTTGCGGGCCGTTGTTGTAGAGCGCGAGCAGCGGATCGGCGAGCGACGACATGATCGGCAGCAGCAGTTGCATGCGGCCACGTAGTTCATGCGCGCGCGCGAGGACGTCGGGCCGCGTGTGATCGTAGGCGAGCTGGCTCAGCAGCAGTTCGAGACCGTTGATCGTGCTCGCGAGTCGTTGCCGAGCACCGGAAATCGCCGAGCTTGCGATACGGCCCGACAGCGTTTCGGTCGCGTAGAACGCGGCGTCGCGAAACCATGCGTCGGTGCGCTCGATGATCGTCGGCGCGAGCCGGCTCGGAAACACCGCGCTGCCGACGATACTCGCGCACACGATGCCGAGAATGATCTCCTCGGTCCGGCTCACGGCGAGATCGAAGACGCCGGTCGGATTCGTCACCGACGGCAGCGCGATGATCGGCATCGTATAGGCCGCCAGCATGAACACGTAGCTGCGCGCGGTGCGGTCGGACACCGCGAGGTAAAGCATCGTGCCGGTCCACGCCGCGACGACCACGCTGAACAGGTACGGCGATTCGACGAACGGCGGCACCAGCAGCACCGCGCCCGACGCGCCGAGCGCAGTGCCCAGCGCACGATAGATCGCCTTCGAGCGGGTCGCGCCGACGAACGGGTTCGACACGATGTAGACGGTCGCCATCGCCCAGTACGGCCGCGGCAGTTGGAACGCGAGGCCGATGTAAAGCGCGAGCATGGCCGCGGCGAACGTTTTGACGGAAAACAGCCAGTCGCGGAGAGTGGGATAGACCATGAACCGTTATGCGGAATCGGCGTTGTGCGGCGCGGTGGCTCGCGCGCCGCTCTTGGTGGACTTGCGCGCCTTGGCGGTGCCGCGTGATTTGCCGGCCGTTTTGGCAGCGCTTTTGCCGCTCGTCCGTTTGACCTTGCTGGCAAGCGCCTCGCCTTTGGCGGGCTCGCGCTTCGCCGACGAGGTGCGCTTCGTCGCCTCGTGCCTGACCGATTCCGGGCGCACCGGCTGCGCGCGTTCGTGACGCGTGTCGCGCTCGACGCTTCCCGGTTCGGCGCGTCCGGCGGCATCGGCCGTGAATGCGCCGAGCACGCGCAGGGCGGCCTCGAGATCGTCGCGCGATACGCCTTTGAGCGCCTGCGCGCGCAACGTGACCAGCTCCTCTTCCATCTTCGCGGTGACGGCGCGGCCTTCGTCGGTCAGTACGACGGTCTTCGCGCGGCGGTCTTCGGGATCTTCGTCGCGGCGCATCAGGCCGGCCGCGCACAACTGGTCGAGCAGCCGCACGAGGGACGGCCCCTCGATGCCGATGTGATCGGCGAGCGTGACCTGACGCACCGCCGAGCCGAGCCGGCTCGCGGTCAGCAGCGGCGTCGCGCACGCTTCGGATACGTTGAAGGCCGCGAGCACACCATGACTCGTGCGCCGCCACTTTCTGGCGGCGACGACCAGCGTGCTGCTGACGGTGCGGCGCAGGGCATCGAGATTCGACATGGCCGGTATTGTATTTCCAAAATATTCGTTAGCAAACTATTGAATTGGAAATCGTGGCCGAACCGGAGGAGTCTGCGGCGCGAATGCGACAGCGGCATTAAATCGGTGGCCAGGAGGTGGGCTTACAGAATCGTTGGGTGTGCGGTGCGCCGCGATACAAGGGCAGGCCCGACAGCACGCCCTCGAAGTCGCGCAGCGCTTCGCCGACCTCGACGCCTTCGGTGCCGAGGCGGAACTGGCGGATCGTGCGTTCATGATCGTTCGCGCGGCTCTTGACGGCGGTTATTGCCGTCAGCACTTCGCCGTGGTGCTCGAAATAGCGGAACAGCACGACCACGTCGCTCAGATAACTGCCGTCGACCTCGGTCTGCACTTCGCCGATGATGCCGTGCTGCCCGAGCACGAGCATCGTGACCACGCCCTGCTGATTCAGATAGCCGAGCAATTCGTGCATGTGCAGCAGCAGGTAGCGCTCGCCGGGCATCGCCTGCAGATAGGCGCTCAGGCTGTCGACCGCGACATAGCGCACGTGCTCGTTTTCGACCGCGTTGCGCACGTCGCTCGACAGCTCGCCCGGCGAGATTTCCGCGGGATCGATCTGGCGCAGCATCAGCAGACCGCTTTCGACGTGCGGCGCGAGATCCATGCCGAGCGTCGCGCAGCGTGTGACCAGCGTGCTGAGCGTTTCGTCGAATACGTAGTACGCGCAACGCTCGCCGCGTTCGAGTGCGGCAAGCAGGCACGACACGACGGTGGTGGTTTTGCCGACCCCCGACGGGCCGATGATCAGCGAATTGGTGCCGGGGACGAGGCCACCGCCGAGCAGCGCGTCGAGGCCGGGCGTGCCGGTGCTCATCGGGCTCGTGCCGAATTCGCTGTGATGCTCGGCGGCGACCAGACGCGGATAGACGCTCAGACCGCCGGTGTTCAGCGTGAAGTCGTGACAGCCCTCGCGGAACTTGATGCCGCGCATCTTCGCGATGCGCAGACGGCGGCGATTGCCGCCGTAATCATGAGCGACGTTTTCGAGGCTGATCACGCCGTGCACGATGCTGTGAAGCTGAATGCCGGAGGCGCTGGCCGACGTGTCGTCGAGCAGCAGCACCGTGCATTCGCGCGTCGCGAAATGGTGCTTGAGCGCGAGAATCTGCCGACGGTAGCGCAATGGGTTCTCCGCCAGCAGACGCAGTTCGGACAGGCTGTCCAGGACGACGCGCGCCGGCTTCAGTTCGTCGACGTGCTCGATTACGTTGCGCACGCTTTCGCCGAGTTCGACTTCGGCCGGGTGCAGCACGGTCTGTTCGTATTGCGGTTCGAGCCCTTCTTCGGGCAGTTGCTCCAGTATCGTGAAACGGCTCAGATCCCAGCCATGGCTCGCGCCGATCGCGAGCAGTTCAGCACGGGTTTCGGACAGCGCGATATAAAGGCCGGTCTGCCCTTCGTGCAGGCCCTCGAGTAAGAATTGCAACGCGAGGGTGGTCTTACCCGTGCCTGGCACACCCTCCACGAGGTACATGCGGTTCGGCGTAAGACCACCGCCGAGGATGTCGTCGATGCCTTCGATGCCCGACGATATGCGGGCGGGGGTAGGGGCGGCGGTAGTGGTCGACATGATGGTTGAAATGACGTCGGCAGTGGCTTTGATCGAAACGGGCGCGATGTCGCGGCCGGTATGGCGCTACGGAATTTGTGTGTCGACGTGCATTGCCTGCGTGCTCGGGCCTCGCGCGCATGGGCATGAAGCGTGCTGTTAAAGGTGGCTCGCTGCGAGTTTTTCTTCAGCAGCACTTTGGAAGCTTCACGCCCACCATGAAAACCTATCGACTTTCCGCTATCGCGCTTACCGCGGCATCGCTCGTTGCGCTGCTGCCGGTCAGTGCATCCGCCGACGATAGCCCCAGACCTTGCGGTGCGCTCAAACGGATCGTGGCCGCGGCGCCGGACGGCTTCGCCTCGCTGACACCCGACGACGGCAAAGGCGTTGCGCAACCTTATGGCGATGACGCGCAATGTTCGGCCGGCCGTCGAAGTTTCCAGTGCACGTGGACGCCGCATCAGGCGGCGGGCTCGAACGCGGATGCATTGGAAGCGGTCGCGGCCGACGTCGCGTCGTGCCTGCCCGATGCAACGCACGATCAGAATTCGCCAGGACGTCAGCACTTTTATCTCGGCGCGAAGGATCGACGCACCGAAATCACGCTGACGCCCGAGGGGTCCAACCGGTTGCGGCTCGTGGTGTCGGGCAGGTAAGCGGCGGTGCCGTTCAGGCGCTGGCGGGCCACCACGACCAGCCGCGTCGCGAGTGGCGTAATTCGACGACCGACAGCGGTGCGATTTCGATGCGACAGAACACGGTTGGCGATGCGCCGAGGCCGTGCACGATTGCCGCTCGCAGCAGAGTCGCGTGGGTGATGGCGACGATGGTTCGACTGTGCGCAAAGGCCGCGAAGCTTGCTTCGTTGACGGCATTGCATGAACGCACGTCTGCCTGCTGCGCGTCGAGCCACTCTCCAACCCGCTGCACGAGTTGACCGAACGATTCGCCGCCGGGCGGCGCGGCGTCGGGCTCGCGTGTCCAGGCGGCGAGTTCGCGGGGCGTTGCGTCGGCAATGGCCGCGAGGCGCTGGCCGCGCCATTGGCCATAGTCGATATCCGCCAATGCGTCGGCAGGCGTGGCGCTCAGACCGAGCGCGGCGGCCGTTTCGCGCGCGCTGGCGGCGGGGCTGGTGAACACGGCGGCGTCGGCGGGAAGCGCGAGACGCGGTCGCGCCGCTTCGGCTTCGGCGCGACCGCGCGCGTCGAGCGGATCGTCGGCAGGGAAGCGGCCCGCGCGCTGCGCGGCCGTTGCCGCGTGGCTCACCAGTAATAGTCGCGTATCCATTCTTTGCCTTGGCGCCTCATTCGTACTTGCCTGCGTGGTTTCATCGGCTCGCGGCGCGCGTTGCGAGGTAGCCCTCGCCGTCACGGAAGCCGCAGTTTAGCGGGTAGAATACCGACACTGCGAAGCACGGAAGCCGGTGAGAGCCCGGCGCGGTCGCGCCACTGTGATCGGCATTGCAATCCACAAGAGCCGAAAGCCAGACCCGAGCTTCGCACCATCCCTCTGCAATCGACTTTCGGGGCGCGTCACCCCAGGAGATGTCCATCATGACCGAAGCTGTTCTTGATCGCGCCGCGCAACCGGCGGCCCAGCCCACTCCCATTCCTTTGCGCGAACTGCTGCCGTGGGTCGTGTTCGGCGGCTTGCTGCTGTTGCTCGCGCTTTACTTCATTGGTGCGGAACAGGGCGCGACGTCGCTCGTGCCCGGCATGTACGTGCATGAGTTCGTGCACGACGGCCGCCATCTGCTCGGCTTTCCCTGCCACTAACGGAGTTCGACATGGTAGGTAAATTGTTGGTGCGCGGGATGCTCGCGGGCATCGTCGCGGGCTTGCTCACGTTCGCGTTCGCGCGAATCGTCGGCGAACCACAGGTCGATCAGGCCATTTCATTCGAAGAAAAAGCGGCCGCCGCGCGCGGCGAGGCGCCCGAGCCCGAAATCGTGAGCCGTCAGACGCAGGCTGGCCTCGGCCTGCTGACTGGCGTGGTCACGTATGGCGCGGCATTTGGCGGCCTGTTCTCGCTGGTGTTTGCGTATGCGTATGGACGCGCGGGTACGTTGAGCGTGCGCGCGCTGTCCGCGTGGCTCGCGCTTGGCGCGTTCATCACGCTCGTGATCGTGCCGAATATCAAGTATCCGGCTAATCCGCCGTCGGTCGGTGATCCGGAGACGATCGGCACGCGCACGGGCCTGTTCTTTCTGATGATCGCGATTTCGCTCGCGACGATGGTGTTTTCGCTGAAGGTGCGGCGTCGCGCGGCGGCGAAGCTGGGTGCGTGGAACGGTTCGATCGTCGCGGGGCTCTTGTTCGTCGTGATCATCGCGGCCGTGCAACTGTCGATACCGGTCATCAATGAAGTGCCGGCCGCGTTCCCGGCTGTGCTGCTGTGGAAGTTCCGCGTCGCGGCGATCGGCATGCAGGTGGTCATGTGGACGACGATCGGGCTGCTGTTTGGCGCGATGGTCGAGCGCAGCGCTTTTATGCGTACGAATGCGCGGGTGACGATGAAGTCCGCCTGATTGTGACGGTGACACGCGGCCGCGCAAGCGGCCATTCTCGCGCGCAACGCGCGAGAATGGTTTTGGATCAAGTACTTGGCGCGGTTGTGGAGTGGTTATCCACAGCCTTGCGAACATTTTCTGTGGAAAAGCTGCTTAACGGCTTTTCGCAACTGCACTCATCTCTCCCTTTCGCCGCGGCGCTCCGGAGAATTCAATTGGAAGCCTAACTAATTCAGGTTGCACGCGGCGCTGCTCAATTTTTAAGCTCTTCAACTTTTTAAAATAAATTGTGAGAAGGGTATTGACGTGTTGTTGACCGCTCTCCATAATCTCGCTTCTCTGCTGCAGACGCAGCGACGCAAACGAAGCAGTGCCGGGTAGTGGTGGTTCAGGCGCGGCGGGTTTGGCGGACCGATCTTTAAAAACTAACAGTCGATAAGTGTGGGCGCTTGATGCGGAATGCGGCGGCGGATTCTCCGGAGTCTGCTGTCAGGCAG
>NZ_VZQN01000019.1:0-143381 GCF_014397645.1 Paraburkholderia sp. 31.1 | reverse complement strand
CTTTCGACGCCTCGCACGTGACTACGAACGCTTGCCCGAAACACTCGCAGGTCTGCATTTTGTCGTCTTCGCCATGCTTATGCTTGTCCATGCAATCCCAGTACTTCGAAGTTCCTAACACCGTCTAAAGTGCTCACCCGACAGATGCCCACGCTTGCGCGCAGTCTCAACCGTTTCGTTGAAGAGCAATACCAGCACATCGTGCTCAAGCAGTCGGTCGCGGTTCTTGCTGAATGTCGAGTGGTCCCACACCGTCCCATCCATCGGCAAGCCGACGAACCAGCGAAAGAGCATGTTGTACGAAATCTGTTCCATCAACATGCGCTCGCTGCGAATCGAGTACAGCACCTGAAGCAATAACGCTCGCACCAGTTTCTCCGGTGCAATGCTCGGCCGCCCACCTTTCGCATCAGCCTCGTACATCCGGGTAAACACGTCGTCCATGCGTTTGAGCGCGTCGTTGAGCCACGTGCGAATAGGACGCAACGGATGGTCTTTCGGCACAAAGTCATCCAGCTTCAACACCGTGAACATCGATTCCGTAAAACCATCGGCACCGCGCATCCGTTTCATCTCGCTCACATTCATGACACTACCTTCAACGTTTACCCCTTCGTCCCGGATGACGAAGAAACGAGGTATTTCAACAGCCTGCTAAACATTAAACCCGCTGTTGCGCTTCACTCTTGAAACCGCCCCCGGCACCAGCCGCTCTTCGAACTGGATTGTGAAGCGGTTCAGGGCCGCTTTCCAGTCGCGGATAGGCATCGTCCACTTCTTGCTGATGTTGTTCAGCGCCAGGTAGAACAGCTTGGTCACGGCCTCATCGGTCGGAAACGAGCTGCGGGTCTTGATTACTTTGCGCAGACTCATGTTGATCGATTCTATGGCGTTCGTGGTGTCCCCGAAGGGGACTTCCTCCGGGGCGTAAATCACCTTCCTGATCTCCGGTGGGTAATCGAAGAACGGAATCACGCGTGCCCAGTTGCGCCGCCAGCTCTGCCCGATGGAAGGGTAGTCCTTGTCCCACCTGGCCTCGAAGACGCCGAGCATCTGCTCGGCCAGCTCTACGGTCGATGAAGTGTAGATCGTCTTCAGATCGGCGGCGACTTCCTGCTGCATTTTCCACGGCACGAAGTTCAGGCTGTTGCGCACCATATGCACGATGCACAGTTGCACGGCCGCCTTCGGGTAGACCGCTTCAATGGCTTCCGGGAAACCTTTGAGCCCGTCGACGCAGGCGATAAAAATGTCCTGCACGCCGCGCGTCTTCAGCTCAGTGACCACTTGCAGCCAGAACTTTGCACCCTCGGTCTGGGCAATCCACAGTCCCAGAACCTCCTTGTGACCGGTCATGTTCACGCCGATGGCCAGGTACACTGCCTTGGTGCGCACCGCGCCGCTGTCGCGTACCTTGACGTGGATGCAGTCGAGATAGACGATCGGGTAAAGCGCATCGAGCGCACGGCCTTGCCAGACCTTCACCTCCTCGCTGACGGCGTCGGTGACCGCCGAGATGAGCGTGGGCGACACCTCCGTGCCGTACATCTCTTCCAGATGGCCCTGGATCTCGCGCACGCTCAGACCTCGCGCGTACAACGAAATGATCTTATCGTCGAAGCCCGTCCAGCGCGTCTGATGACGCTCCACAAGCTTCGGCTCGAATGCGCCCTGACGGTCGCGCGGAATATTGAGCGGCAACTCGCCAAACTCCCCCTGCAATGTCTTGGCGCTATGCCCATTCCGGGTGTTGCCAGTGGCATTAGTCACCGCTTCGCTCTTGCCATGGCCCAGGTGCTCGGACATCTCCGTCTCAAGCGCTCGCTCCACCAGCATCTTCGTGAGCTGCTTGAGCAACCCGTTCTCGCCTATCAGATCTTCCGGCTTCTGGTAGTTCGCCAGCAGGCTGTCTGCCAGCTTGACGAGTTCAGGATCGGGTTTTTCTCTTTTGTTGCGTTTCGCTACGGTCATCTGTGCTCCTGTTGCTGACAGTTTCCTGCCAAATGACCGTTTACACAAAAATTTTTACACCCTCGAGATCTTCAAAAAATGGCCTTCCACCCGAGGCCACTTATCCACATCCCCCTTGGAAAACTTTTGTAGAAACAGCCGAACACATTGTGGGCGAAACCTTGATAAATGCGCCGCGTTAGCCGGTCGGCTAAAACTTCTCCCTGGCTCCGTTAACCTGTCCGCCCGCGCTCCCAAGGGTTATCGATTCCGCAGCGCGTTGATCCGTAAACGAACTTCCAAGTTATCCACAGCCGAACGCCCCACTTGTTAACTATTACTACGTATACATATACAAAGACTATAAAAACCGGAGAAGCACGCCGAAACACGCGCAACGTATACGCACATAACGACAGCAACATCGCAGGACGCAGAACCAGCGAGCACCAACCCAGCCACCCACACCTCACCCCAACGGCAAACAAATCTCCGTAACCAACTCCGCAGGCGCAGTCTCCTTGGGACTGTTCAAATACTCCTCAAACACCGGCGCATCCGCTGCCTCCCTCCCAGACTGCACGAGCCAGGTCCCATACAACCACTCATAAGCCGCTCGCATATCGCTATACGGCCCCACATGCCGCAACACCGCATATTCCCCACCGCGTATACGCGTGGCAGAAACCGCCCCACCCATCCCAACAGCCGAAGCCACTTCAGCCATCACAGGCCCCGGCAACAACACAGCCGCCTTCGACCGCAACGCCTTCTCCTCGACCACTCCCGGATCATCGAAGTAAACCCCGATCATCCGCATCTGCGCCTCCAGCAGATTATGTTTCGCAAGCCACCCCAACAAAGCATCAAAAGCCTTTCCGATCTGCATATAAGGTCCGACATGATCGACCGACAAAATCTCCATCGGCTCCACATAACGAATCACGACCTCACGAATCATCGTCATCTGATCGTCTCCTGAAAGCGCCGGACGAAACCGGCTATGCGTGCCTTGCCTGCGATACTGCGCCGGCGGCACACCAAACACCGCGCGAAACGTCCGCGAAAAAGACTGCAAACTGCTATACCCCGAACGCTCGGCAATCTGAGCAATCGGCATCGAACTACTCGCAAGAAAACCCGCTGCGCGATGCAACCGTAAACGCCGCACGGTCGTCGCGACCGTCTCGCCATACATCGCCTGATAAATCCGGTGCCAGTGATACGGCGACAGACACGCAATCTCCGCAAGCCGTCCTATATCGAGCGGTTCGTCGAGGTGATCGTAGATATGGTCGAGCACGCGTGCGAGTCGCGTCTCGTATCGAGCCCGTTGGTCTGATTCGTTCATGACTGGACCGCAGAAAATTGGCGCGAGAGGATGCGAACAAAGTATCACGTCAGCGAGTGTCGGCCGTTTACCAAATCCTGCGGATTTCAAGCGGTGCGCACAAAGGGGATTGAGCGCCTGTTGACCGCGCCCCGTGGACGCGAGCAGGAGCGCCAAACACAGCATCGGCAAACAGCCCCAATCTCCGCAACGTGACGCTGCCGCCGTTTGGCGCTATCGTGTAGTGAGCAGCACCAGCACCAGCAGCAAGCAACCTGCAGCATGTAACCGCCGTTCCCATTCCTACCCGCGTTCGCGCGAGGCGATGGAGCCGCAAACATGAGCTACACCGAGTCGATCGGCAGTCGCACGTACCGCTTCGCCGACCTGAAGACCCTGCTCGCGAAAGCGAGCCCGCAACGCTCGGGCGACCAGCTCGCAAGCATCGCGGCAGCGAGCGAAGAAGAGCGGGTCGCCGCCAAAATGGCGCTCGCCGAGGTGCCGCTACGCACGTTCCTGAACGAACCGCTGATCCCCTACGAAACCGACGAAGTCACCCGCCTGATCATCGACGATCACTCGCCAGCAGCCTTCGCCGAAATCTCCCATCTGACAGTAGGCGACTTCCGCAATTGGCTACTCAGCACCACAACCGACACCGACGCACTCACCCGCATCACCGAGGGCCTAACACCAGAAATGGTCGCCGCCGTCTCAAAGCTGATGCGCAACCAGGACCTGATCACCGCCGCCCGTAAACGCCCGGTCATCACCCGCTTTCGCAACACGGTCGGTTTACCGGGCCGCATGTCCGTACGCCTGCAACCGAACCACCCAACCGACGACGTCAAAGGCATCGCCGCCTCGATGCTCGACGGCCTGATGTACGGCTGCGGCGACGCGCTGATCGGCATCAACCCCGCGAGCGACAACCTCGCCGCGATCACGAAGCTGCTGCAGATGATCGACGACTTCCGCCAGCGTTATCAGGTACCGACGCAGTCGTGCGTACTCACGCACGTGACGAGCACGATCGCCGCGATGGAAAAAGGCGCGCCGGTCGATCTCGTATTCCAGTCGATCGCCGGTACCGAAAAAGCGAACGCGAGCTTTGGCATTTCGCTCGCGCTGCTGCAGGAAGCGTACGAGGCGGGGCTGTCGCTACAACGCGGCACCGTCGGCAGCAATCTGATGTACTTCGAAACGGGGCAGGGCAGCGCGTTGTCGGCGGATGCGCATTTCGGCGTTGACCAGCAGACCTGCGAGGCGCGCGCCTATGCGGTCGCGCGCAAGTTCAAGCCGTTTCTGGTGAATACGGTAGTCGGTTTCATCGGCCCTGAGTATTTGTACGATGGCAAGCAGATCACGCGCGCGGGTCTCGAGGATCACTTCTGCGGCAAGCTGCTCGGCGTGCCGATGGGTTGCGACATCTGCTACACGAACCACGCCGAAGCGGACCAGGACGACATGGACAATCTGCTGACGCTGCTCGGCGTAGCGGGCATCAATTTCATCATGGGCGTACCTGGCGCGGACGACGTCATGCTCAACTATCAGAGCACGTCCTTTCACGACGCGCTGTACGTGCGCGACGTGCTCGGTTTGCGCCGGGCGCCGGAATTCGAGGAATGGCTGGAGTCGATGCAGATCATCGACGCACGCGGCGCGTTGATCGGCGCATCGGCGCGGCAACCGCTGCTCGAAGGCGCGCGCGACTGGATGGGGATCGCATGAGCGAGAACGACGCACTCGACAAGGACCCGTGGAGCGCACTGCGTCGGTTTACGCAAGCGCGCATCGCGTTAGGCCGCGCGGGCAACAGCCTGCCGACGGCACCATTGCTCGCGTTCAATCTCGCGCATGCGCAGGCGCGCGACGCCGTGCACCATCCGCTCGACGTGGACCCGCTGCACGCACAGCTGCGCGCGCAAGGTTTCAACACGCTCGACGTGCATAGCGCCGCGCCGGATCGCGAGCATTATTTGAGGCGCCCCGATCTTGGGCGGCGTCTGTCGGAGGAGAGTCGCGCGACGCTTGCCCGACTGCCATCGCAATCAAGCGATGTGCTGTTTATGATCGGCGATGGTCTATCGGCGTTCGCCGCATCGAAGCAGGCTGTACCGTTGCTGCAAGCTATACATCCAAAGCTCGCGGGTTGGACCATCGGTCCCGTAGTGGTCGCGCGTCAGGCGCGCGTCGCACTCGGCGACGAGATCGGCGAATTGCTCGACGCGAAAATCGTTGTGATGCTGATCGGCGAGCGGCCGGGTTTGAGTTCACCGGATAGCCTCGGCATCTACGTCACGTACGCGCCGAAAACGGGGTGCAGCGACGCCCAGCGCAACTGCATTTCCAACGTGCGCCCGCAAGGCCTCGACTATCCGCAGGCCGCGCACAAGCTGCACTATCTGCTCACGCAGGCGAGGAAGCTGAGACTGACAGGGGTGGGCTTGAAAGACGACAGCGATGAGCTGCTAGCCAGCGCTCCGACGCATCCTGCCGTGAACGACGGTTCAGCGTAGGAAGCAACGAGCGTAAACCTCGCACGCCCACTCATTTGCGCAACAACCTCAACCCATTGACCACTACCAGCAAACTCGCACCGACATCTGCGCATACCGCCATCCACATCGTGCCGAAGCCCATCAACGTCAGCACGAGGAACACGCTCTTGATGCCAAGCGCGAGCGTGATGTTCTGCACCAGCACCCCGTAGGTCGCCTTCGACAACCGGATAAACGCCGGAATCTTCCGCAGATCGTCGTCCATCAACGCGACGTCGGCGGTTTCGATCGCGGTGTCGGTACCCATCGCACCCATCGCGAAGCCGATGTCGGCGCGCGCGAGCGCGGGCGCATCGTTGATGCCGTCGCCGACCATGCCGACCGTCGCGCCATCGCTCGACCATTGCGTGAGCGCGTCGAGCTTGTCCTCGGGCAACTGATCGCCGCGCGCTTCATCGACGCCGACCTGCTGCGCGATCGCCGCGGCGGTATGACGGTTGTCGCCGGTCAGCATCGTGGTGCCGACGCCGAGCCGCCGTAATTCGGCGACGGCGGCGCGGCTCGTTTCCTTCACCGTGTCAGCGACCGCAAACAGCGCGAGCACGCGCTGCGCATCGGCGAGCATCACGACGGTTTTGCCGTGCTGTTCGAGCGCATCGAGACGCGCTTCGAGTTGCGGCGAGCAGCGGCCCAACTCTTCGACCAGGCGATGATTGCCGAGCCAGTACGCGATACCGTCGATATCGCCGCGCACGCCGCGTCCAGCGATCGCCTGGTATGCATCGACGTGCAGGTGTTCGACGCCGTCGTCATTGGCGGCAGCAGCGATCGCCATCGAAACAGGGTGGTCGGAGCGGCCCCCGAGGCTTGCCGCAAGCGTGCGGTATCGGAGGGCGCCGGCCTTATCGCCAACCACCTCAAACTCCGTCTGCACTGGCTTCCCGTGCGTAATCGTCCCGGTCTTATCGAGCGCCAACCGGGTCAGCTTGCGACCCTGTTCGAGATAAACGCCACCCTTGATCAGAATCCCCTTGCGCGCCGCGGCCGCGAGCCCGCTGACGATCGTCACCGGCGTCGAAATGACGAGCGCGCACGGACACGCGATCACGAGCAGCACCAGCGCCTTGTACACCCACGCGTGCCACGCTCCACCGAACACGAGTGGTGGGACCAGAGCGACGGCGAGCGCAATCGCGAACACGATCGGCGTATAAACGCGCGCGAATTCATCGACGAAGCGCTGCGTCGGCGCCTTCGTGCCCTGCGCCTCCTCGACCGCGTGGATGATCCGCGCGAGCGTCGTGTTGCCCGCGGCCGCCGTCACTTGATAATCGAACGAGCCCGCCTGGTTGATCGTGCCGGCGAATACGGCGTCGCCGATCGCCTTGTCGACGGGCAGGCTCTCGCCGGTGATCGGCGCCTGATCGACGCACGAGCGGCCCGCGACGATTTCGCCATCGAGCGCGATCCGCTCGCCCGGCTTCACGCGCACGAGCGTCCCGGGCACGATCGCGTCGACGCGGACGGGCTGCCACGCTCCATCGGGCTGCTGCACGCTGGCCTGTTCGGGCGTGAGCCGCAGGAGCCCTTCGATCGCGTTGCGCGCGCGGTCGAGCGAGCGCACCTCGATCAGCTCGGCGATCGTGAAGAGCACCATCACCATTGCGGCTTCGGGCCACTGGCCGAGCAGCGCCGCGCCGGTCACGGCGATGCTCATCAGCGCGTTGATGTTCAAGTTGCCGTTGCGCAGCGCGACCCAGCCCTTGCGATATGTCGTGAAGCCACAGCAGGCAATCGCGACGACCGCCATACCCGCCACCACCCAGGCCGGCGCGCCGAGCCAGCTAGCGGCTTCTGAGGCTCCCGCGACGATGCCGGCGAGGACCAGGGGCCACCACGGCTTGCGCATTGCGTCAGTGGCTGCTTGGGGCACCGCGTTGGCGTTCCCACCCTTTCCGGCGTCGCTTGCCAGTTCGGGCGTGAAGTCGAGCGAGCGCAGGGCGGCGAGGACCGACTCGAGCGCCTCCGGCGCGTGGACGACAGTCAGCACGCGCTGCATCAGGTTGAAGTCCATGCTACGCACGACCGGCATACGGCCGAGTTTCTTGCGGATCAGCGCTTCCTCGGTCGGGCAGTCCATCTGCAGGATGCGGATTGCGGTGCGAAGGTCGTCGTCGACGGCTTCGGACGGAGGCAGGCGCAGCGACGCAGGCGCAAAAGCGCTAGCGGCGCAGCAAGCGACAGCAGCGTGATCATCGGCGTGGCCGTGATCATGGCCGCGCCGCGCATCAACGTCGCCGCAACCCCCGTGCATACAGGCCTCGTCCAGTTCCGGACGATCGGTGGCAATACGGCTGCTGTCAGGCATTGGTGGCTTCCTCGCGCGATTTGTGGTCTAGTAAACACCCTGAAGCCACTACAAGGTCAAGGCCGCGTGGAGGAAGGGTCCATGAAAATCGGCGAACTGGCGAAAATCGCCCATTGCACGACGGAAACCATCCGTTTCTACGAGAAAGAGCGCCTGCTGCCCGAGGCGGAGCGCACCGAAGCCAATTACCGCAGTTACACGGCAAAGCATGTCGAGCGCCTGCGCTTCATCCGCAATTGCCGCGCGCTCGACATGACTCACGACGAAATCCGCGCATTGCTGCGTCTGACCGACGCGCCGGCGAACGGCTGCGGCGGCATGCATACGCTGGTCGACGAGCACATCGCGCACGTCGACACGCGTATCGAAGAACTGCAGCAGCTGAAGGCGCAACTGACGACGCTGCGCGACCAATGCCACGGCGAGCATCCGGTCGAAGACTGCGGCATCGTGCACGGCCTGACCGACATGGATGTGGCCGTGCCGCGTCCGCGGCATACGCATCTCGGCTGACGCCATGCTTGCCGTCGAGCGCTATCGCGTCGCGACGCAGCGCCGGCGCGGCAACCCCATACACGGCAAGGCCGCATGTGCGACCTTGCCGATCGATCATCGAATCCAGTTGGAGAATCAACGTGTTCACCTGTAGAAACCAGTCCTGCGGCGCGCAGTGGGAGCAATCCGACGTCGTCATCAAGAACGAAGGCCAGGGGCTGCTGTTCCGCTGCCCGCTGTGCGGCGCGCGCAATTACGTCGAGCGTTTCGACGGCGACAACGGCGCGGTGCTGTACGAGCAGTTGCCGGGCCGCCCCGATCAGGGCCCGATGGCCGAGTAATCGCGATTCCTACAGACGATCCTATGAACAGTCCCACCCCCGCCGGCGCCGCATTCAGCGAGTTGCCGCTACCGCCCGCCACGCTCGCGAACCTGACGCAGCTCGGCTACGTCGAGATGACGCCGATCCAGGCCGCGAGCCTGCCGATCGCGCTCGCCGGTCAAGATCTGATCGCGCAGGCGAAAACCGGCAGCGGCAAGACCGCGGCGTTTTCGCTGGCGCTGCTCGCGCGCCTCGACGTACGCAAATTCGGCACGCAGGCAATGGTGCTGTGCCCGACGCGCGAACTCGCCGATCAGGTCACGCAGGAAATCCGCCGTCTCGCGCGCGCGGAAGAAAACATCAAGGTGCTGACCTTGTGCGGCGGCACACCGATGCGTCCGCAGACGGCGAGCCTCGAACATGGCGCGCACGTCGTGGTCGGCACGCCGGGCCGCATCATGGATCACCTCGAACGCGGCAGCCTCGATCTGCAATCGCTGAACACGCTCGTGCTCGACGAAGCCGACCGCATGCTCGACATGGGTTTCTTCGACGACATCGCGAAGGTCGCCAGGCAATGCCCGAAAGAGCGCCAAACGCTGCTGTTTTCGGCGACGTACCCCGAGGGCATCGCGAAGCTGAGCCAGCAATTCCTGCGAAACCCGACGGAAGTCAAACTTGCCGAGCGGCACGACGACAGCAAGATCCGTCAGCGCTTCTACGAAGTGAGCGAAGACGAGCGTCTGCACGCGGTCGGTCTGCTGTTGAATCACTATCGTCCGGTCAGCACGATCGCGTTCTGCAACACGAAGCAGCAGTGCCGCGATCTGCTCGACGTGCTGCGCGCGCAGGGCATCCATGCGCTTGCGCTGCACGGCGAACTCGATCAGCGCGAGCGCGATCAGGTGCTGATCCAGTTCGCGAACCGCAGCTGCTCGGTGCTCGTCGCGACCGACGTCGCCGCGCGCGGCCTCGACATCGCGCAACTCGAAGCGGTGATCAACGTCGACGTGACGCCGGACCCGGAAGTGCACACGCATCGCATCGGCCGCACGGGCCGCGCCGATCAGGAAGGCTGGGCGCTGAGTCTCGCGAGCATGGACGAGATGGGGCGCGTCGGTGGGATCGAGCAGGCGCACAAGCGCGACGTCGAATGGCACAAGCTGGCCGAACTGAAGGCGGGCAACAATGAACCGCTGCTGCCGCCGATGGAAACGCTGCAGATCCTCGGCGGCCGCAAGGACAAGATCCGTCCCGGCGACGTGCTCGGCGCGCTGACCGGCGACGCCGGCTTCGCGGGCTCGCAGATCGGCAAGATCAACGTGACCGACATGTCGACCTATGTCGCGGTGGAGCGCAGCATCGCGCGCGAGGCGGTGCGCCGGCTCAGCGCGGGCAAGCTGAAGGGGCGCAAGGTCAAGGTTCGTTTGATGGACGAAACCTGATTCACCCGAAGCTCCGGCTTTCCTTGAAAGTCCAATAACTCGAAAACGGCCGCGTCAGCGGCCGTTTTCGCGACCGGGCCGCTCAGCATCACATTCCTTCATACCTACGCAGTTACCCACATTCCCCGAAATCCGCACCGCGTCCCCGCAAACCATGAACCCGCCGGCTTAGGCCTGCGTCGAGCGGCTTCGCGCGAGCCATGAACAAAACGCATGCCGCGCATGACAAAGTTTCGATTGTGAGCGTTCTTTGGCTGATGCCTAATCACCCCACCGGAAGGAACGCCCCGCCGCCGCCATTCGTGCGGCCGCCGGCGGGTGTAGATAGGGAGAAAGTCTTATGCAGAGCGCCATGCAAGCCCGCTCGAAACTGCCGGACGTCGGCACCACCATTTTTACCGTGATCGGCCAACTGGCCGCGCAACACGATGCGTTGAACCTGTCGCAGGGCGCGCCGAATTTCGCGCCGGACCCGAAGCTCGTCGACGGCGTCGCGCAGGCGATGCGCGCCGGCCACAACCAGTACGCGCCGATGGCCGGCATCGGCGCGCTGCGCGAAGCGCTGGCCGACAAGGTCGAAACGCTGTACGGCGTGCGCTACGACCCCGCCAGCGAGGTGACCGTGCTCGCGAGCGCGAGCGAAGGTCTTTATTCGACGATCAGCGCGCTCGTGCATCCGGGCGACGAAGTGATCTACTTCGAGCCGTCGTTCGACAGCTACGGTCCGATCGTGCGCCTGCAGGGCGCGAAGCCGGTCGCGATCAAGCTGTCGCTCGATCACTTCCGCGTGAACTGGGATGAAGTCGCTGCCGCGATCACGCCGAAGACGCGCATGATCATCGTCAACACACCGCACAATCCGACCGCGACGATTTTTAGCGACGCCGATATCGAGCGGCTGAAGGCGCTCACGCGCAACACCGACATCGTGATTCTGTCCGACGAGGTCTACGAACACGTCGTGTTCGACGGCGCGAAGCATCAGAGCATGGCGCGCCATCAGGAACTCGCCGAGCGCAGCGTGATCGTGTCGTCGTTCGGCAAGTCGTACCACGTGACCGGCTGGCGCGTCGGCTACTGCCTCGCGCCCGCCGCGCTGATGGACGAGATCCGCAAGGTCCATCAGTTCATGGTGTTCTCCGCCGATACGCCGATGCAACACGCGTTCGTCGACGCGCTCGCCGATCGCGACAGCTACCTCGACCTGTCCGACTTCTATCAGAAGAAACGCGATCTGCTCGCGCATGCGCTGCGCGAATCGCGCTTCGAGCTGTTGCCGAGCGAAGGCAGTTTCTTTATGCTCGCCCGGTTCCGCGGCTTCTCCGATGAAAGCGACAGCGATTTCGTGCTGCGCCTGATCCGCGATGCGCGTGTCGCGACGATTCCGTTGTCGGCGTTCTACACCGACGGCACCGATTCGGGGCTGATTCGCCTGAGTTTCTCGAAGGACGACGCGACGCTGCTCGAAGGCGCGCGGCGTTTGTGTGAAATCTGAGCGCGCGAGAGCACACTCGAAGTATCGAAGTCGTCAAAGTATTCGAAGAATGAAGGGAGATGTCATGAAGTTGCTCAAGTGCTTGTTGGCGCTGGCCTGTGCCGGCGCGTCGCTCGCAACATCGTTGGCCGCAAGCGCCGCCGATACCGCGACGCTGCGTTTCGGCCTCGAAGCGCAGTACCCGCCGTTCGAGTCGAAAGGACCGAACGGCGAACTGCAAGGGCTCGATATCGACGTGGGCAACGCGGTCTGCGCGGCCGCGCACATGAAGTGCAAGTGGGTCGAAACCTCGTTCGACGGCCTGATTCCGGCGCTGCAAGGCCGCAAGTTCGACGCGATCAATTCAGCGATGAACGCGACCGAGCAGCGCCGCCAGGCGATCGATTTCACGACCGTCGTCTATCGCGTGCCGTCGCAGCTGATCGCGCGCAGCGACAGCGGTTTGCAGCCGACGCCTGAGTCGCTGAAGGGCAAGCGCATCGGCGTACTGCAAGGCTCGATTCAGGAGACCTTCGCTAAGGTGCATTGGGAACCGGCCGGCGTGATCGTGCTGCCGTATCAGGATCAGAACCAGGTCTATGCCGATTTGACCGCTGGCCGTCTCGACGGCACGCTCGTGCTCGCGCCGGCCGGACAAACGGGCTTTCTGTCGAAGCCCGAAGGTAAGGGCTACGCATTCGTCGGTCAGCCTGTGCGTGACGACAAGATTCTCGGCAGCGGCATCGCATACGGCATTCGCAAGGGTGATACCGCGCTGCGCGATCAGTTGAACGCCGCGATCGCGAAGGTGCAAGCCGACGGCACGGTGAAGACGCTCGCCGCGAAATATCTCGGCAATATCGACGTCAGCGCGAAGTAATCGCGTCGCGTCCGGCCGGCGGCGCCGTTTGCGAGCGGCGCCGCGCGTTCGCTTGTTGGCCATGCGTTTGACGGCTACGATACGTAGGCTTCGCGAACTCGGAGACAACGGCGAAGTCGGCGGATCAACCGGAGAGCGCGCATGAGCGAGACGATCGAAGCGGCAAGCGCTGCGAACACCGCACGCGCAAAAGGCGCAGACGCGCCGCGCTTCTGGCGCAGCGCGGCGCTGCCGTTCATCGAGGCGCGTTCCATCGACGATGGCCGCAAGGTCTGCTACGCCAAACATTCGCACGAAACGTTTTCGATCGGCGCGGTGACGGGAGGCCGCAGCGTGTATCTGAACCGCCACGCGCGGGAATGGGTCGGCGCGGGCGCCGTCGTGATGATGAACCCCGACGATGTGCACGCGTGCAACCCGGTTGCCGGCGAGCGGTGGTCGTATCGGATGCTGCACGTCGACGTTGCGTGGTTCACGAAACTGCAGCACGAGCTGGGCTTCAACGAGAACCATGCGTTCCGCGCGTTTTCGCAGATCATGACGCTCGACGCCGCGCTGTTCGACGGCCTGAACCGGCTGTGCGCGATTCTCGCCGGTAACGACGACGACAACGACACCCTGCGCAAGGAAAGCGCGACCATCACCTTCTTCTCCCGCGTGCAGCAAACGCTCAATCCGGCGAGCCTGCCCGAGCGTGCCGTGAGCGGCCAACTCGCGCGTGCCGCGGAGTACATCGCCGAAAACTGCACGCGCGCGCTGAAACTCGACGATGTGTGCGACGCCGCCGGGCTGTCCGCGTCGCACCTGATACGCGCGTTCAAGCTGCGCTACGGCATGACGCCCCACGCGTATCTGATCAACCGACGCATCCAGTACAGTCGCGGGCAACTGCGGCGCGGGGCACTGATCGCCGATGTCGCGCTCGATGCCGGCTTCGCCGATCAGGCGCATTTGCAGCGCACCTTCAAGCGGCTGGTGGCGGCGACGCCGGGCCAATATCGCAGCGGAGCGTGACGCGGCATCAAGCCGCCTCGGGAAGCAGGCGCGGCTCGCGTCACTCGACGAGCAGATACATCGCACTGAGCGCGAGCAGCGCCGCCATCACGCGATTGAACACCCGGACCCGCTTCGCTTCACGCAGATGCCTGCGCAAAAACGTGCCGGCATACGCCCAGCTCGCGATCGATAGATAGCAGATCACGAAGTACAGCGCCGTGAATTGCCAGACGAGCCCGCCGTCGCCGCCTGCCGCATACGCGCTCATGCCGGCCAGCGACGCGAGCCACGCCTTTGGATTGAGCCATTGCATGGCCGCGCCGTGCGCGAACGACGGCCCGCGCGCCGGCTTGTCCGCGCCGAGCTGGCCGTCATCGATGGTGAGCTTGTAGGCCATGTAGAGCAGAAAGCCCACGCCCGCCCATTTGACGATCTCGATCAGATTGGGAAAGCGCGCGAGCAATTCGTGCAGGCCGAGGCCGATCAACAGAAGCAGCAACGTGAAACCGACCGTCGCGCCAGTGACGTGCCGCAGACTCGCGGCGAGCCCGTGCTGCGCGCCGGCGCTCAGCGCGACGACGTTGACCGGGCCGGGAGAAATGGAACTGGCGAGCGCGAACGCGGCCATCGAGAGTAATGCGGTCATCGGATGCCTCGAAACGTGAGTGTGCGAATGGATTGCGACGCTCAACGGTAACGAGGCGGCGAGGGCATGTATTGAAGGAAATTGCCCAATCGATAAGAAGCTAAAACCGCTGCGGCTTCAACGGTTCACAAAAACATTAGGCGATGACGCGATGATTCGATAACAAACACGCGTTTGAATTTAAAAAAGAAATACGCGCAAACGTTACCGAGGAAAAACAATTTTTGAATTATCAGGTAAATTCTATTTATCGAAACTTATGATATGCCCCTATGCAGCGGGCGATTATTCGGCCCGATAAACAGTCCGAAGCCTCGAAAATGCGTGATTCCACTTGCGTATGGATTCGCTATCTGCTGGTGCTCTGTCTCAACAAACCGGAAGCGTAGTGAGCACTTCGACAAACGGACTCCCGCCGTTGGAAACGCAGAGCACATGATCCACAAAAGAAAGGCCCGGTTTCACGTCCTGATCGCATGGGCGCGCAGATGGCGGATGCCACGCGATGGTGTCATCTACGCGGGATGCGGCGTGGTGCTCGCAATGCTCGCGCTGTGCGGCTACGCGCTGTATCAGAGCCGCGAGGATGCGATTGCGCGCGCACTCGATTCGACGCGCGATGTCGCGACGATCACCGAGCGCGACATCGCGCGCAATTTCGAGCTGTACGCGCTGTCGCTGCAGGCCGTCGCCGATGGCCTCGGGCGTCCGGGCGTGCTCGATTCGCCGCGTTTGCGGCGCGAGATCCTGTTCGATCGCGCGGCGACCGGGCAATACGTCGGCGCGATGGTGGTGATCGACGCACTGGGCAACGTCGTGATCGATTCGGATAGCGACGTGCCGCGCGGGGGAAACCTCTCGGACCGTCCGTACTTCACGATTCATCGTGAAGATCCGGATCTCGGGCTCGATGTCAGCGCGCCGTACAACTCGAGACTCAGATCCGGTTCGCGCAGCATCGCGCTGAGCCGGCGACTGTCCCGGCCTGACGGATCGTTTGCGGGAATCGTCGCGCTCGGTATCGATCAGGAGTATTTCACGAGCCTGTTCGCGGATCTGCGGATCGGGCAGCATGGCTCGGTGTCGATCGTCAGAACGGACGGCACGATCATCGTGCGACGGCCCGACGATCGACACGTGACGGGCAGCGATATCAGCAAGACGGCGTTCTTCCAGCACCTGCTCGCGAAAGACGAGGGCAGCTTTATCGCGTCTTCGCCGCTCGACGGCGCCGAGAGGCTTTACTCGTTCAGACGGATTCCGCAATTGCCGCTGATCGTGCTGGTCGCCGCGGCGACCGACGATATCTATGCGGGCTGGTGGGGGCGCGCGCTGACGATCGGTTCGCTGATGCTGATCTTCGGGATCGGCGTGATCGTGTTGGCGGCGTGGCTCGGCGCCGAGTTGCGGCGGCGACAGCGGGTGGAGCACGAGCTCGAACGGCTTGCCGGCACGGACGGACTCACCGGCCTGCCCAATCGCCGCGCGCTGTGCGAAACGCTCGAGCGCGAATGGCTGCGCGCGCGCCGCACGGGCAGCGTGTTGTCGCTACTGTTCGTCGATATCGATCACTTCAAAGCCTATAACGATACGTATGGTCATCAGGCCGGCGACGTCGCGCTGACCGCGGTCGCGCGCTGCATCCGCAGGGTGATCCAGCGGCCGGGCGATTGCGTCGGTCGATACGGCGGCGAGGAGTTCGTCGTGGTGCTGCCGGATACCGACGCCGCCGGTGCCGGGGTGGTCGGCGAGAACATCCGCGTGGCGATCGGCGAGTTGGGCATCGCGCACCAGGGCGGCGAGTTCGGTCGCGTGACGGTCAGCATCGGCGCGACCACGTCGCGCTCGGATCGGGTGACGGATGTCAGCGTCGTCGTTCGGGCTGCCGATGAGGCGTTGTATACGGCAAAGGCCCGTGGCAGGAATAGGGTCGCGCAAATGGGAGTTGGGTGACCGGTCGCTCCTGATTTTTCTGCGCCGGAAATGAAGAAGGGTTGCGACGCTTTCGCGTGCAACCCTTTCTGATTTCCGCGACGTGCTACCTCGCGCCGGTTGTCGATGCCTGGATTAGAACGAGCCAGCGATAACGCGCACCAGCCCACTGCGCAGCGGCGGCGCTGCTTCAGCGAACTCGAGATTCACCTTGTTGGCGACGCTCAAGATGCGGGTCTGATACGTACGATAGTTCGTATCTTCGCTGTAGGTCACGGTTGTGCCGCCACTGTTGCCTTGGTGCAGGTTGTGTGTGGAGTTTTCGTGGCTCGCTACGCCACTGTGCTGGCGCTCCTTGATTTGCACGTCGGTAATGGCGGTGTAGTACACGTCTTTAACTGCAGCGTTGGCGACCAGTTCGATCAGGCCGCCCGCGAGGGCCGCGCCAGCGATCGGCGCGGCATGCGTGCTACCAAACGATGCCGCGGCGGCCGCGCCAAGAAAGGCACCGCCAAGAGGGGCGCCATATCCGCCGAATGCTTCCTGGGCCGCCGACGGAGCGACCTTGCCTACCTGCAGGATGTTTGCCTGAAGAATATATTGCGCATGGTCCGGGTCTCCGACAATGCGGTATCCCTTGCCCGAGACGGCCGCTTTCACGTCAGCCGCGATGTCGAAATCAGGCTTGTCGGAGGTATTGCGGATCTGCACGAAAACAGTCTTTTTCGAATCGGCGACCGGGTCGAGGAAGATCGTGTCCGACATCTTTGTCTGGACATCCAGGTCGTGCTTGCTGATCGCAACCTGGGTCGCCGCACAGCCGGTCAGCAAGCTGGTGGTGCCGGCCGTAGCCAGAAGAACTGCTGTAAGTGCAAGTTTGTTCAATTTCATAACTTCCCCTTGTTTCTGCAGCAGATCACTACGGTCCCCTGCTGCACGCTGGCCAATCATTTGAATTAATTTCTTCGCAGATACCCGTCCTTGCATGCTTATGAGGAAAGGAAGGGCATGTGGAATGTCGGCTGCTAGCTTGGGAATCTTTAGGGTTAGAAGCGAAATTATGCTAATTGGGTAATGGCATGGCCATTACGCGGGAGCGGGTGTTGGGGGTATGGTGATAGGGCTGCCAGCTTGCGCAATCTCGCAGTAGTTTGCGAATGGGCGTGCCGCAGCCGCGTTGTCCCATTTGCCTGCACAGGCGACAGAACGCAAAAAGCCCGGTTGCAGCTTAGTCTCTAGTTCCAAGTGCAACACCTTCAATGAGGTAGGGTGTTGCGATGAAGAAGAACTACAAGCATCTGAGTGCGGAAGAACGCGCGGCGATCATGATCGAACATCGGAAAGGTGGCTACGGCCTCGGTTGAATGCTTACAGTGGTCAGGCGTTTGCTGCATTCGAGACTGTTCAGGAAGCGGTCAGGGAGGAAGCGGACAAAATCGTTCGTGGTTATCTGATGCAGCAGATGACCGAATATCGTCATCAAAGCAATGCGGCGGAAGCTCAGAAAATCCTCCTGACGGCGAATGGCCTTAATCCACGTGTTCCCCGGACGCTGGCTGGCATCAGCTCCGCAAGGTTGAGCACCCCGGCAAAGGAGCAGGCGGAGGCCGCCGAGGCATTCATGCGCGAACGATTCCTAGAGCCGAACGGGTTCGTGCTGTGGGTTCATTCCATGATTGCGGACCTCATATGGGACAAGGAGCGTACCGAGCAGTTTGAATCGGCGATGCAGGACCTGGGCTCGATGCTCGGATTCGGGTCACAAAGGCCAGACAAGCAGTACAAGGACGGTGGACCGGACAACCTGTGGGCGCTCGCGAGCTGCAATTCCTTGTCATCGAGTGCAAAAGCGGCGTGGACAACGACGGCACCCCGATTTCGAAGGACCACTGCAATCAATTACTCGGCGCAAAGTCATGGTTCGATCTCGCATACGACACGACGTGTACAGCGACACCCGTGCTGGTCCATCCGCAATCGAGATTCCAGGCCGAGGCGTCGCCGTCTGCCGATGTGCGAGTGCTGACGACGAAAGGGCTGAGTGATTTGCGGGACGCCTTGCGCGGATATGTGAAGGCTGTCGGAGAGCAAGCTCGATTTCCAACAGTCGTCGAAATTCAGGCGCTGCTTCAACAGTTCAAACTGTCGAGGACGCAGTTCGTTGCCGGTTTCACGGAAAAGCCCAGACTGACGCCCAAATAAACGTCGTTTTCGTCAGCATGTCATTTAATACGTCCTGACCTTCGAGGCTGGCCCTGACGGACAAGTGCCCTCGTGGCCGAGACCGGTCGGAGCGGCGCGTTCCTTGGTAGGCACCACTTGCTGCGCGATGACTTCCGGTTTTTTTTCCTCATTTGTGGCAGAATAACCGGAAGTCAACTTTGGGACGCACCCATGCTCGCGACGGTCATTTTCCATGAGCCAGCCGATGTCGATGTGCGCCTTGCGTTATTGCAGCTCGACCGGCAGGTGCTGATCGATGCACTGATGCAGGCGAACATGTACCGGGTGCGCCTCACATCCCACCATCCCAATTTGTATCGGCACGCAGCGTTGACCTGCGAGACAGTTGCTGCGCTGCGGGACTTTCTGGTGCCACGCGGGTGGGTAAAGCAGGATGAAGGAAACTACGAACTGGTGGTCAATCCTGACCTGAATCTGGCAATCGCAGTCGCGTCCGGGGATTTCGGGACGGGGAACAAGGACCGTACGCCGTCCAACAAGAGTGAGAAAGGGCCGCGCACCGTTAAAGCCGTCGATGACAACAGGACGGCTGACCTGTTTCCTGAAACCTTGCCCCCTGTTGAGGACGAGGCGCGCACTATCGATACGTGGATACTTTTACACCGGCTCGAAGGCGACGAGATTCGCCTCGAGCTTTCGCGACCGAATGGCTACGATTCGACCGAGCGGTTCGTAACCTCATGGTCTGAGCGTATCCTGCTCGGACCGATCGAGCTTGACGGTGATTCCACGCCGCTTCCTATCCAGCAACTTCCCGACGTCGATTTTGTCGTTAGCCGTAAATCTGCCTGAGTGATTGATGTTTAATGCAAAGCGTTTCTCGCTGGCAAGGCGTCGACGAGGCATGACGAAACGCGAGATAGCTGAACGCATCGGTGTCAGCGAGCGTTCCGTGTCTGCCTATGAAAAGGGCGATCAGGAGCCTGAGCCGTCCAACGTGCAGCGAATTGCGACGGCGCTGGGATTTCCCGAAGCGTTTTTTTTCGAGGGTGACCCGGAAGAATTGACCGAAGGCGTAGCAAGCTTTCGCTCGATGTCCAAGATGAGTGCACGGCAGAGAGACAGTGCACTCGGCTCGGGAGCAATCGGTCTGCTACTAAACGAATGGCTGGAGAAGAACTTCAATCTGCCGGAGCCTGACCTGCCGGATCTGGGGCGTGAGTCTGGGGCGTTGACTGACCCCGCACCCCGTGAAGACTTTGAAGAGAAGATTCCTTTTCCCTCCAGGTCTACCGCATATGGTCCAGAGGCGGCGGCTGAAGCGTTCCGCTCCCACTGGGGGCTCGGTGAACTTCCGGTCAAGAACATGATTGCCCTTTTGGAGTCAAAAGGCGTGCGCGTCTTTTCCCTTGCGATTGACGCGAAGGAGGTGGACGCCTTCTCCATGTGGCATGGTGGCAAGCCTTTCATGTTCCTGAATACGTACAAATCAGCGGAACATTGCCGGTTCGATGCAGCACATGAGCTTGGACATCTGGTTTTGCACCGGCACGGACAAACGCAGGGGCCCGAACTCGAGCGCGAGGCTAATGCGTTCGCGTCTGCGTTCCTGATGCCTCGCAAGAGTGTGCTTGCCAACGCACCTCGTGTCGCTACGTTGCCCGGGCTGGTGCGCGCGAAGCGCTACTGGAAGGTGTCTGTCGCCGCTTTGAATTATCGATTGCATGCGCTGGGCATGACAAGCGACTGGATTTACCGCACGCTGTGCATACAACTGGCGGAAGCCGGTTATCGCACAAACGAACCCGAGGGCGCTTCGCATGAGAAATCGCTCGCACTCGAAAAGGTTTTCAAGGCGCTTCGAGACGAGGGAATATCGAAATCGGATGTGGCGAATGCGCTTTCAATTCCTCCGCAAGAGATTGATGCGCTCACATTCAACCTTATGCTGAACGTGCTCAGTGGTGGTGACAAGGGAAGCGGTCCTGATAGAGGAAAAGGACGAGGCGCTGTTCGCCTAATCCATTCTTCGCACCGTCGCGATTAGCATTGGCGCAATGCCTGTCTCGCAGTATGTCGGACACAGGATCGTAGGCGTGAGAACAAGTTGGTCGAAACTCGTATCTCTCGGGTTGGAGATCTGCCTCCGTCGCGCAGCCGCGTCGAATATGTACTCAACCGGGTAGCGCACCAGTCGATCTCGCAGAAGGTCGCTCTAGCCCCAATCGATTGCTCAGGTCCGCGAGTACCGATATCGCCCCTTAACCTCCTGGGCCAAGTACTGCCCCTTAGATGGGGCATTTCTCATCGCTTGAAAAATGTGTTCCGGGATGTCGAAATAATCGTACACGCTTCCGTTCTTAAATTCGACCTTCAGCACTTGACTGCCTTCGTCATACGCGAATTGGGCGATATTGGACGATTCTGGCGTTGCGATCCAATCCATCGTCTACTCCTCGTCGTCTGTTGTCGTTGCTTCTGGACTAACGTGCTCGTAACGCGGGTTCTGCTGACGCCACTGTTTCACCATAATGGCATAATCCTCGGGGTCACGCTGCTGCCCCCAACCAGCGGGACCCTCGTAGCCATCACTTGGGTTCCCACGCACAACCACTCGCGGATCTGCGCTATCTGGTCGTCGGTTTTTTCCTGGCGGGGAGATGAGCGTGCGTACAGGGAGGCTGACCGCTTCGCCGACGATAATGGCCTCGCCGGTCCGGAGTACGGGCAACATCTCAAACAGCCCCTTCAGGTTGTCTGAAGCGGCGCTGGTGACATGTCCTCTGTCGACGTCATTGGCGAGACGCATCGCAAATATGGTTCCGCACTGAGAAAGGATAGTTGAGTCAATCTCCGAGGGCCTCTGACTGACAATCATCATGCCAACGCCATACTTTCTGCCCTCCTTCGCGATCCGCTTTACCGCGAGCGCCGCGGGTCCTGGGCTTTCCTTCGACAGGTAGGCATGAGCCTCCTCAAGGACCAGCAAAAGCGGCCGTTCTCGGCCTCCTTCGGGAAGATTTCGCGCCCAGAAGATTGCATCATACAAGACCCTCAAAAGCGCGCCGATTAGGTCGTTGAGTACGCTCGACGGGATGCCAGACAAATCAAGGATGCTGATTGGCAGTGGTCCGCCAATCCAACCTTCAAGCAAGGCGTCGAGATCCTCAACCGTCTTCCCGTTAATATCTGGAAGCCAGTCACCTGGGTTGAATAAAAACGCCAACCTTGGGTCTCGCAATCTCGATGCGAGGCCAGCGAGTTGCTGCCGAATTCCAAGCGGGTCTCGCCCTAACTGCACGCGCTCTGTCGCTGGACCCGTGGTTTTGACAGTTCGATAGAGCGGCGGCGTTACGGACATTGCATCGCCGAGTTGCTGGGGCGCGCCATCAATGCCAACGACATAGGCCGGATCGACGTCGTCTGCTGCGCCTCCCGGTCGCGGTATTAACGTATGGTGTTCCCGCTTGTGAAGTTCGAACCAAAGTTTGTGCAGGCAAAACGGAATCGGTGTGTCCACCGTGACTCGCGACTCTTCGACACCATCTCGCGGACAACTAACGAGCGCTTCTTTCTTCAGATGTACGATGGCATCTGCGACCGCCGCGGTCTGCGCGTCATTCAATTTTCCGAGCGCCAGCCCGATGAGCTCTTCGAAGCTCAATGCCCAGAACGGAATGTAAAGCCCCCTCTCATTAGCAGTAGGCGATGCAGAAACGCGAAAGATTGACGCTCTATCTGCGAGTGCCTTCGCGTACTCGCCGTGTATATCCAGTAGAACAATTCTCGCAGAGGGATATCGATCGGTTTCAGACAGAGCCGCGAGCAGACCGGCTACTGTTGTTGACTTTCCTGACCCCGTCGTTCCGACAACTGCCGAATGGCGTGTGACGAGCTTGTTAATATTGACTAACGATGGGATAGATTCGGCACTCGCCAGATGACCAACTGAAACAAAATCTTGCGGATCGCCAGCTCCATATATCGCTACAAGGTCGGCCTCGGTGACGATGTGGACACGATCATCGATTGTCGGATGCTGGGAAATGCCGCGCTCGAATCGTCCACCGCGCTGCCCTTCCCCAACCATCTGTACCGTCACCCAACGATTTCCATAGACACGTTCTTCCCCATCGCGGACGGGAGCAGCTCCCGCACCGACCTGGGAGACAACCCCGTATAGATCCACGAAGCCGAGCGGAATTCGAATGAAACTGCCTACTTGCCCGATTCGGTAACCTTCCCCATGCACAAATCCGAGACCCGTCACGGTCTCGTCACTCAACTCGACTGTGATTGTGGCACCCCGGACGTCTTGCACCGTCCCGATAAAGGTTGGGTCACGAGACACTTGCAATCACCGGTTCCTCTTCTGAGCGCGAATGTTGTTGCGCCAGAAAATTGCCAAAGTGCTTGAAGTCCCCAAGCAAGAACTCACAGTTGTTTTCCGATTCGGGAGACCCGGCAGTTCCCTCAGGCTTTGTCACGCTCAACCCGTGCAAGGGGTGTCCAGTTTGCTCATCAGGGCGCCAATCTCTTTCAACTGTGCCGAGAATCGCACCGTCGCGCGCGAGAAGGCTCAGATTTGGATGCCTGCGCGCCTTGGCGAGTGCATCCGAGTATCCTGAGCGTGGTCCGAAGAGCAGCCCGAAACAAATAGCGGTCGGGTTGCTTCGCAGACCATGGAGGATGATTTCGTTCAGATGCTGATCTGCAAACGAGTAGCCGCAAGTCACGAGCACAGCTTGGCCGCGCGTAAGGAATTCACGCAGCCGATCGAGCATTGCTAGGTAGGGCATGCGGCGGCTTTGGTCGTACTTCAAATGAGAAGGGTAGATCATCTGACGATCACCTTGCGAGTGCCCGTCGCGGCGAACAACGTCATCCGTGGCTGTACGCCACCAGTTGACCGATCCGTGTAACTTCCAAAGACGAGCCCACCTTGCTGGAAGGGTTTCGTTTTCCATTGACGTAAGGTCAAAGAACGCCTGCCTTGAACCTATAAAGCCGTCAAAATAGGGAACCTTGTGCTCTTCGAGGGCCTGCTCTATGAGTAGGTCATAGTTGGGTGTGAAAACCTCAATTGCGTGTGCTCGGTGAATGCCGCCGATCCACGTCGCAAGTCGGTGATACGGCGTAATCGAATTGGGCAAAGGCACCCCGACTACGCTGGTCGTGATTTCACATATTTCTTTGTCAATCGCGGCGAGGCTTGTCTTGTTGAGGCCATCGATCGTGCCTTCACGCACCACATCCTGAAGGGCACGAAGATGACTCAGAATATCCTCGATGGTCGGATTCTCAGGTGCGCCGCCGTGAAAGCGATCCAAGAGCGCCTTATAGCTGGCACCCAACTGCTCGGATTGGCCCAACCGCGAGTTGACCAAATCCGTGAGTCCGCGGATATCAGGAATCAAGGGGTTCGTTCCCACATCCGCCGGCATGCGAATCGAGACGGGACATCCAGCACCTAAAAGAAATGCAATTCGCATCTTGTCCGGCGCAAGTGCGTGCTGCAGTAGAAGGGATTGACGATATGGACAGTGGAATAGTGCGCTCATTTCTTGGTCAACGCCTTCTTGTTCGTTCGACGACTTTCAAGTAACACTTGGCGGATGGCCGGACGTTCCGCCACATCAGGGTCTATGTCGACTGCGCTATTCGCGGTTCATAGTCCAAACTGGGATAAGTGTCATGATCGATCTGCGCTTGATCAAAAACAGGTGAATCCGGTGCCCACTCCAACCGGCGAGTCACCGATTTTAGATCGGGCGCACCAAACAGATATCGTTCCTCATATCGCAAGTACAGTGTCTGGAAAAACTGTTCCAACCGCAGCGGACTGTCGTGGGGTGGGAAATCGCGCAGCACATTACCGACATCGTCGCCGGATACTTCCACCATGGCCAGCGTCACCGCTTCGTACCGGCTGACGTCGTTGCGAATCCCTCTGCGCCCGGTCAGTTCGCGCAGCGCAGAATGAAAACGAAAAATCGACTCAACGGGCGCTCCTCCCTCTTGGACGGCTATGTCATTGGCCGCGAGTTGCCGTGCTGGCGTCGCCTCATCTGGCGCCAACTCCTTCGCGAGTGCTGCCACCACGCGGTTCGCTCGAATGACGAACATGTAGCCGAACACCATTGCCGGATAGGTTATGTGCAGATTTGTGCACTCACCGATCGTTTCTTCCATGCGGTTAGTCAGGTTCCGAAATGCGCCCGTCATACCCTTGCATGAAACGGCCATCACGGGCCCAATTCCATCCTTCGTGACAACAACGTCCACGTTTTTCGTCTTAAGCCCACCAAGCACAGTCCGTTCGCCACCGGTTGCAGACTTTGGATCGAAATGCAAAAAGGATTTAGAGCCGCGAGTCACGACCGTGAACGGTGGTCGCGGCGTAATGTCGTCAGGATGAAACCCGCCTTCGAGTACCAACCGACATGCAACGTACCAATGGAGCGGCTTAATATGCTGCTGGCTTTGAGTGGCTCCCGTATACGTCGCAAAGTGGTGTAGCGCGTCCTCCTGATTGATCCACTGGCACACGCGTGACTCACCGTCGACGGCATTATTGCGCAGTGGCATAGTGCCTCCACTCACGCAAGGAAGCTAGAGCCTCTTCGATAACCGAGTTGCGTATACCTCGAAGCGCTGACGCTGAGGGGAGAACCACTTGAGTCGCTTCGCGCGGCTCAAGCTTCAGCATGCCGCCTCCGAGTGGATGTCCTTCCAATTCCGTGCTCAGTTTCACAAACGGGGATTCCCACTTATCCAACAGGCTTCCGGCATCGACGCCCTCCCGCAGCCTTACGCTATGGACGGAATTGGTGCACGTGCAGCCTGCATCGTTACGCACCAAGTTTGCTTCAAGGCCAGACATATATGACAGGAAGAAATCCGGAATTTGCACGTCGGGAACGGAGTACCAAGGGTCTCGAACCCGACATTTGTACGCTTGGCGGGCAATGAAGCCTGCGTCCGAGTCGAGGTACCGCAAAACCGCCGCAGGAACACGGCCCGATTTTGGCATGCGTAGTAGTAAAACCTGCTCGTCATCTTGATGCCACTTGCCGACGGTTGACGTCGTCAAGCGTCGCTTCGGTAAAGCACGTCCGTTGCGGACCGTTGGGTGCAGCAGCTGTTTCGGGATGCGAAGCTTATTGGCATCGGATGGACGCAGGTGAAAGAAATCGTTGGCCCCGCTCACGTAACCGATGCCGATATTGGCGAGTTGGCCGAAGCGATGCGCCTCCTTATGCGCGATCACCTCCCGATACAGACTTCTGGCTTCAGCGGGCATCAGGAACGGCCGTAGGCGCCGTCCCCACTCTCTCCATTCGTTCATCGAGACGCGCGCAAAGCTCTTGGGCGGCGCAGGCATCCGCAGGAACCTATCTAGGGCTGAAAAACGAATTTCTTCCGTATGCTTTCCGAAGCCGTCCGCATAAAGCAGCCAACAGTCTTCCGAAAGGTCAGGAAACAGCTTGTCGCGCACCGCCACGATGTGCACGACGGCAAAGTGAGCAGATAGATATTCGATTAGAGGAGCCGAGTAAGGGGCGTGCCCAATCTCCGCGGGAACGACAAAAGCGAGACGGCCGCCGGGCAGAAGCAGGCTTGCTGTTGCTACGAGGAACGGTGCCCACGAAGAACTGAGCCCGCTGAATTTGGCGCCGACACGGCCGCAAAGGCTCATCGCGCGATCTCTTACTTCCCCTTTAAACGTCTGATAGCGGATAAAGGGCGGATTACCGGCTGCACATTCGAAACGCTCCAGTGTGTTGCTGGCCCACGCAAAGAAGTCGCCCTCATGCACTAATGCCCATGGTGCCCGTGCCATCGCGAGCTCACTCGCAGCCATGTCTTGTTCAATACCAACGCTGTTACGATGTCCGGCGATGAAGCGTCCATCGCCGCAAGAAGGGTCCAACAAACGATCCTTCTCGCTGCGCAGCGCCCAGCTCAACAGACTCTCCGTAACAGCGTCTGGGGTGTAATAGGCCCCAGCTTCCTTCTGGGAAAGTGGCACCTTCATAACTTTCTGTTCTTGTGCAACAGCCATTGGTCAACAACGTTCCTTTCAGCTGCGTCTCGGATGACCTGCGCAAACCGAGACTCTTTTGTCCTTGGCGATTTCTTGCAAGGTTCTGTACAGATCTTGAGGTAGTCTAAAAGATGCTCTCGTCGCAAGCGATCTTCAAGCGGGCCTGCGTCCTTGTTTGCTAGCGATAGCCACGGCGCACGTGGAGTTGATACGGCACTTTACATCAAAGTAAAGCAATCTAGGTGGATGCGGGTGGGCGGCCGGCTATGGGCGTTTTCGTACGATATCTTCGACCCGATAACGGGCCGAGAGCGTCTGCAAACAGGTGGGTACGAGCAGAAAGTAACTGGGGCTGATTTTTTTTAATCAGCTCCTGTGCAGGCCATCAGTGTAAGTTCGCGCTCTCGCGTTGCTCGGGTACTTTTGCGAAGGCTATGAGCATGGATCGATGGTGTTCTCAAATGCCTACATGGTGCCTACACGGAATCCAGAAAGCAAAAAGCCCAGTCACGAGGACCGGGCTAAGTGCTTAATTTCTTTGGTGGGGCGTGAGTGACTCGAACACTCGACCTACGGATTAAGAGTCCGCTGCTCTACCAACTGAGCTAACGCCCCAACAGAAGCGAAATTATGCAGGATCTTTTTGAGATTGCCAAGCCCTTTTCGCAGTGTTATTAAAAAGATCGCATCGCCCGAACTTGAGCGTTCCCTCGACAAAACCGCCATCCCGAAAACATCGACGCGTCCAACGCTGCCGGTATCATGTCGCGGACACCTCCCGCACTCAGCATCGCGACTTTCGCCCGGGGATTCCCATGAATGACAAAGAGATTACCGAGCTGCTCGACCGAGTTCTCGCCCCATGGGTCCGGGCGCTCACGTTGACGCCGATCAAGGTCGACGAGGAAAGCGCCACGCTGCGTCTGCCGTTCTCTGGCGAGTGGCGACACTCGGGCGGCATGATCAGCGGCCAGGTATTCATGGCGGCCGCGGATACGGCGATGGTCGTCGCCATTACCGCCGCACTCGGCGGCTTCAAGCCGATGAGCACGGTGTCGCTGAACATCAACTTCATGCGCGCGGTCCGCAAGGGCGATGTGCTGATCAAGGCGCGCGTGCTGCGCATGGGCCGCAATCTCGTGTTTGGCGAAGTCGAACTGTTCGACGAAGGCGGCAACATGGCGGTTCAAGCCACTACGACTTACGCGCTGCTCGAGTGAATGCGCGTCGGACCCGAGGGGGCCGCCAACACAATCTGCGAGCAGCAAGAGCAAAGGAAAGCAAGGAAAAGCAGCATGTTCGATCAGATCGTATTCGCCGGCGGCGGCAACCGCTGCTGGTGGCAGGCGGGTTTCTGGGACGTCGTGCAGCCGCAGCTCGACATCCGTCCGCGCGTGATCACCGGCATTTCGGCCGGCGCCGCAACCGCGTGCATGATTTACACGCGCGGCGACGCCGACTGGGTTATGCGCTATTACGAAGACGCACTGCGCCACAACACGCGCAACGCATACTGGGGCAATCTGCTGCGCGGCGAGTCGGTGTTCCCGCATTACCGGATCTACCGTCAGGCGCTGCTCGATATCTATGGCGACAAGTTTTCCAGGCTCGCGCAGGCGCCGGAAATCCGCATCGGCGTGTCGCATCTGCCGCGCTGGCTCGGCGCGAGAAGTGCGGTCGCGGCAGGGCTGGTCGCGTACAACATCGAAAAATACGTGCGCAAGACGCTGCATCCGACGCTCGGTCGGACGCTTGGCTTTCATCCGGAATTCGTGCGCGCGCAGGATTGCGCGAGCGTCGACGAGTTGGCCGACCTGATCCTGCAATCGTCGAGTACACCGCCGTTCACGCCGGTTCTGCGGCGCAACGGCCGGCCGGTGCTGGACGGCGGCATGGTCGACAACGTGCCGGTCGGCGCGCTAGATGCCGACGCGCCGGGCAACGTGCTCGTGATGGTCACGCGTCTTTATCCGCGGCCGCAGATGTTCGTCGTGCCACACGGCGTGCAGCAGCGGCTTTACGTGCAACCGTCGCGCAAGGTGCCGATTTCGAGTTGGGATTACACGAGTCCGTCGCAGATGGTGCACGCCTATAACCTTGGCCGTGCCGACGGTGAGGTCTTCCTTGAACGCATCCCTGCATTGATGGAGGCGGGAGCGCACGAAGCGCGATGAGCGACGCGGCGGGCACACATCTGAACCGCCGGCCGCCTCGCCCATCAATTACCGCCGGCGCCCGCCCTGCAACGCCTCCGGATTCGCGACACTGGCGGTATCGCCGGCATCGAACGCGAGGATGTTGTTGAACGCCGCCGAAAAATACAGCTCGTAGCTCTCGCGCTCCACGTAGCCGATGTGCGGCGTGCAGATCACGTTCTCCATGCGCAGCAGGCTGTAGCCTTGCAGGATCGGCTCGCTTTCGTAGACGTCGATCGCGACCATCCCCGGACGGTTGTGCGACAGCGCGTTCACCAGCGCACTCTCTTCGAGCAGCTCGGCGCGGCTCGTGTTCACGAGCAGCGCGGTCGGTTTCATGCGCATCAAATCGTCCTGCTTGACGATGCCACGCGTGTCGTCGTGCAGACGCAGATGCAGGGACAGCACATCGCTGGTCTCGAACAGTTCCTCACGACTCGCCGCGACGCTGTAGCCATCGGCGCGAGCGGCTTCGCGCGAGTGCTCGCGGCCCCAGATCAGCACGTTCATGCCGAACGCCTTGCCGTAGCCGGCGAGCAGTCGGCCGATCTTGCCGTAGCCCCAGATCCCTAGCGTCTGTCCGCGCAGCACTTGCCCCAAACCGAAGTTCGGCGGCAGCGCCGACGTCTTCAGCCCCGACTGCTGCCAGGCGCCCTGTTTAAGGTTTGCCACGTATTGCGGAATACGCCGTTGGGCGGCCATGATGAGTGCCCACGTCAGTTCGGCCGGCGCGACCGGCGAACCGCTGCCCTCGAGCACGGCAATGCCGCGCTCGGTACAGGCCGCTAGATCGATGTGGCTCGACACTTTGCCAGTCTGACTGATCATGCGCAAACGCGGCAGCTTGTCGAGTAGTTGCGACGTGACGCGGGTACGTTCGCGAATCAGGACGAGGGCGTCGACTTCCGCAAGACGGCTCGCAAGTTGTCCGAGACCGCGCACGGTATTGTTGAATACTTTGACTTCCTGGTCGGCCAGCAATTGAAAGCAGTCGAGCTTGCGAACGGCGTCCTGGTAATCGTCGAGGATGGCAATCTTCATGGTATGTAATTTGCGGCGCACCTCGTTGGTGCGAACTGAATGTTATGCTGACTGTCCCACCATGTGACTTAGGTCACACGTTAGTCTGGCTAGATGCCCTACCGTAGAAGCTGTCGCACACAAAAGAACGGCAACGCTACGTGAAGGCGAATTGAGAACGTTTTTAGCAGTTTGTTGCGTGTTGAGGCAAGCCGCTTTACACAAGGTTGCAGAAGCCTTGTAGGAAGCGCGCCTCCGCCTGGCAAGCTGTGTGGCCCAGGACGATCTGCGCAATCATGCGCCGCCAGTGGAAAATTGACACGTCGGCGCGATGAATTCAATGCCACTCGCATGCAGCGTCCCGCGGGCTTGTACCGTTTTTCTATTGCTTCAAACGGAGACAAGTCGATGAATCATCCCTCGTTCGAAGGCCAGCCCACTATCGAGGCGCCCACATGGATCAAACACCGCAAGCTGATCGACTGGGTCCAGCGCATCGCCGCGCTGACCAAGCCTGAAAAAGTGGTCTGGTGCGACGGCTCGCAGGAAGAATATGACCGCCTGTGCGCGCAGATGGTCGAAGCCGGAACGCTGAAGAAACTCAACCCCGCCAAGCGTCCCAATTCCTATCTCGCCTGGTCCGATCCGTCCGACGTCGCGCGCGTCGAGGATCGCACCTTCATCTGCTCGCAGCGCGCCGAGGACGCTGGCCCCACCAACAACTGGATCGCCCCGGCCGAAATGCGCTCGACGCTCGACGGCCTGTTCGATGGCGCGATGCGCGGCCGCACGATGTACGTGGTGCCGTTCTCGATGGGCCCGCTCGGCTCGCCGATCGCGCATATCGGCGTCGAGTTGAGCGACAGCCCGTACGTCGCGACCAATATGCGCATCATGACGCGCATGGGCCGCAAGGTGTATGACGTGCTCGGCGAGGACGGCGAGTTCGTGCCATGCGTGCATTCGGTCGGCGCGCCGCTCGCGGCGGGCGAGCAGGACGTGTCGTGGCCTTGCAACAAGACCAAGTACATCGTGCATTTCCCCGAATCGCGCGAAATCTGGAGCTTTGGCTCGGGCTATGGCGGCAATGCGCTGCTCGGCAAGAAGTGCTTCGCGCTGCGCATCGCATCGACGATGGGCCGCGACGAGGGCTGGCTCGCCGAACACATGCTGATTCTCGGCGTCACCTCGCCGGACGGGCGCAAGCATCACGTGGCGGCGGCGTTTCCGTCGGCGTGCGGCAAGACCAACTTTGCGATGCTGATCCCGCCTGCGGGCCTGAACGGCTGGAAAATCTCGACGATCGGCGACGACATCGCGTGGATCAAACCGGGCAAGGACGGCCGCCTGTACGCGATCAATCCGGAAGCCGGCTACTTCGGCGTTGCGCCGGGCACGAGCGAAAAGACCAACTACAACGCGCTCGCCACGTTGAAGGAAAACGTGATCTTCACGAACGTCGCGCTGACCGACGACGGCGACGTCTGGTGGGAAGGCATGACCGACGAGCCGCCGGCGCATCTGATCGACTGGCAGGGCAAGGACTGGACGCCGGACGAGGCAAAGGAAACCGGCCGCAAGGCGGCGCATCCGAACGCGCGCTTCACGGCGCCGGCTTCGCAGTGCCCGTCGATCGACGCGGACTGGGAAAACCCGGCCGGTGTCGCAATCGACGCATTCATCTTCGGTGGCCGCCGCTCGACCACCGTGCCGCTCGTCACTGAAGCGCGCAACTGGGTCGAGGGCGTCTACATGGCGGCGACGATGGGCTCTGAAACCACCGCCGCGGCGGCTGGACAGCAGGGCGTGGTGCGCCGCGATCCGTTCGCGATGCTGCCGTTCTGCGGCTACAACATGAGCGACTATTTCACTCATTGGCTGAAGACCGGCGAGCGTCTGCAGCAGTTGAGCGCGAAGCTGCCGAAAATCTTCTGCGTGAACTGGTTCCGCAAGGGCGCGGACGGCAAGTTCGTGTGGCCTGGCTTCGGCGAGAACATGCGCGTGCTGAGCTGGATGGTCGGCCGCATCGAAGGCACCGCGCAGGGCGAAGAGCATGCGTTCGGCATTTCGCCGCACTATGAGGACATCGACTGGAGCGGGCTGAACTTCAGCCGCGAGCAGTTCGAGCAGGTGATTTCCGTCGATGACGCTGCATGGCGCGACGAGCTTGTGTTGCACACGAAGCTGTTTGACACGCTGCAACACGGTCTGCCGCCGGCACTGACTGAGGCGAAGCGCGCGCTCGAGGAAAAACTCACAGCTTGATTATGTGAGTGCTCACTCAGCATAAAAAACCGCCCTCGGGCGGTTTTTTCGTTTGGGCGCCCGGTTTATTTCCGTTTTTTCGAGTTCCGCAACGGCCGAACGACCGTTGCGTCTGTTCGAACAAAAAAGACAGAGCAAGGATGCAGCGCAGCAGATTGTTTTTGATTTGGGAATAATCGCTGGTCGGACCCCGGTTTTATCGACACAGTCATACCAAAATTGACAATATTTCCTATTTTGCGGGCAACTTCTGCACGATTTTGCGAGTCGTAGGAGAATTCCAAGTTCGCTTCACTGGTTTTCACCAATTGTCAGGAAGCAGTAACAAGGCAGGGAGTTGTCCTATGGATCATTTGCAGTCGATGCGAGTTTTCGTCAAGGTGGCGGATCTCGGCAGTTTTGCCCGCGCCGCGAGCGCCATGGATATTTCCAACGCGGTCGCCACCCGTCACGTTGCCGACCTCGAGGGCCGTCTTGGTACGCGGCTGCTCAATCGCACGACCCGCAGCTTGTCGCTGACCGAATCCGGTCAGGTCTACCTCGAGCGCGCCCGTCAGATTCTCGACGAACTGGAAGACGTCGAACAGATGGTGGTCGCTCGCAATCACGAACCCGTCGGCACGCTACGCATCGTCGCGCCCGTCGTGTTCGGGCTGCATAACCTCGCGCCCGTGCTGCAAACGTACGCGGAGCGCTATCCAAAAGTCATTCCCGACGTCACGCTGGTCGATCGTCAGGTGGACCTCGTCGAGGAGGGCTTCGACGTCGGCGTCGTGATCGCGCGGCAAATGCGCAGCGCGAGTATCGTTACGCGGCGTCTGACCACGGGCTGCATGACCGTCTGCGCGACGCCGGCTTATCTGGAAAAGCATGGCATGCCGACGCGTCCCGAACATCTGCTCGAGCACCCGTGCCTGAGCCTGCCATCCGAATACTGGGGCGATGAACGCGTGTTTACGGGGCCGGAAGGCGAAGTGCGCGTGCGGCCGTCGAACGTGATCGTCGCGAACAACACGGAGATGCTGAGACAGTTTGCGCTGCTCGGCATGGGCACCGCGATTCTGCCGAGCTATCTGATCGGTCGCGACATGACGCGCGGCCGGCTCGTGCGTTTGCTCGGCGATTACCGTTTGCCGCAGGTCGAGATCAATATTGCGTACCCAAGCCGCCGTCACCTGCCGGCCAAGGTGCGCACGTTCATCGACCATCTGGTCGAGCACTTCAACCAGACGCCGAACAGCGTGCTCGGCGAGCAGTGGATCAAGGACGGTCTGGAGCGTCCGGCGACGTCGGCCGCGTTCGAGACTGCCGAGTCGCGCGCACCGGAAGCGTTCGATGGCGCCGAGCCGCTGTCGCGGCTTCTCGATAGCGAGCTGTCGCCGGCCGTGCCGAAGCCGATGACGAAGTCGTCCAATCGCAGTCCACGCCCGACGGCGTTATCGCCGCTGTAAATCTCTGAATGTCGAAGCCCGCAGCGATGCGGACCGGCATTAAAAAGGCGCAGTCACCTCAAGTGACTGCGCCTTTTTTCATGGACAGATGCGGACTACACCGCGGGCTGTGCACGGATCGCCGACCGCGGCGGCTAATGTAGCTATTCCTGCTACCACCGCGAGCTGCCGATCCGAATCTCGCCCTACTAGCCGGTTTTTCGCGCCGCGGTCTTTTTCGCCGGTGCCTTCTTGGCCGCCGCGGTCTTGGCGGCGGGCGCCTTCTTCGCCGCCACCTTCTTTTCCGCCGGCTCGGCCTTCACGGCGACCGCGGTATCACCTTCGTCCGCTTCCGGCATCGCCTTGGCCGCGGAACGAGCACCCGAAGTCTTCGCCGCTGCGGTCTTCGCCGCCGCCGGCTCCTTCTTCTCGAATTCGAAGCCGATCTTGCCGTCGTTCTGCTTGACGAGGAAAGCTTTGAAGTTACGGCCGGTACGCGACGACTTGAAGTTCGTCAGCAGATCGGTGCGACCCTCCTCGAGCAGTTTGGCCATCTGCTCGCGGGCGATTTCCTGCTGCAGGATCACCTTGCCGGAACGGAAGTCGCACGACTTCGGATTCGCCACCGAGTTTTCGCAGACGTAGCTCATGCCATGCTCGAAAACGCGGCCTTGGCACTTCGGACACGCGCCGACCGGCTGCTGATCGGAGAAGTCGGGCGGCTCGCCGTCTTCGCCGGCCGCGTCCTGGCCGAAGTCGAACTCGAGCTTGTAATTCTTGATCTCGTCGTCGAGCGACAGTTTCAGGATCGCCGAGAACGGCCGCCCCATCTTGCTGCGGAAGCCCGACAGCGGCCCGATCGTCTTGTTCTGCAGCAGTTCTTCGACTTCGGCGATCTCGAACTGACGGCCGCCCGGAATCTTCGAGATCGAGAACTCGCACTTCGAGCACGCGAAACGCCGGTAGTTTTCCTTCACCTGGCCACCGCAATTCGGGCAAGGTGTCTGCAATGTCGCGTAATCGCCCGGGATCGTGTCGGAATCGTATTCCTTCGCGCGCTTGACGATAGTCTGCGTCATGCGCGCGATTTCCTGCATGAACGCGTCGCGTGGCAGGTTGCCGCGCTCCATCTGCGACAGCTTGTATTCCCATTCGCCGGTTAGCTCCGGCGCAGTCAGCTCCTTCACGCCGAGGCCGCGCAGCAGCGTCATCAGCTGGAAGGCCTTGGCGGTCGGAATCAGATCACGGCCTTCGCGGATCAGGTACTTTTCGGTGAGCAGACCTTCGATGATCGCCGCGCGCGTTGCCGGCGTGCCGAGCCCCTTGGCCGCCATCGCTTCGCGCAATTCGTCGTCTTCGACCAGTTTTCCCGCACCTTCCATCGCCGACAGCAGCGTCGCTTCGTTGTAGCGTGCGGGCGGCTTCGTGATCAGTTGCTGCGCGGCGATCTTGTCGGTCTTGACCTTTTCGTCCTTCTGCACCGGCACGAGGTTCGCGTCATCGCCGCTGGTTTCACGGCCGTAGATCTGCAGCCAACCCGGCTCGACGAGCACCTTGCCCTCGGTCTTGAAGTGGTGGCCGACCACCTCGGTGATACGCGTCGTCACTCGGGATTCGGCGGCAGGGAAGAACACGGCGAGGAAGCGCTTCACGACGAGGTCGTAGAGCTTCTGCTCCGGCTCGGACAGATTCTTCGGCGCCTGCAGCGTCGGGATGATTGCGAAGTGGTCGCTGATCTTCGAGTTGTCGAAGATGCGCTTGTTCGGTTTCACCCAGCCCTTGTCGAGCACCTGCTTCGCGAACGGCAGGTAGTTGTTGCTCTCCTTGAGCATGCCGAGCGTCTGCTTGACCGTGTCCAGATAGTCTTCCGGCAGCGCGCGCGCGTCGGTACGCGGATAGGTCAGAACCTTGTGCTTTTCGTACAGCGCCTGAGCGAGACCCAGCGTGTTCTTCGCCGAAAAGCCGAAGCGGCCGTTGGCTTCTCGCTGCAGACTGGTCAGGTCGAAGAGCGCGGGCGACAGCTGCGTCGACGGTTTCGACTCCTCGGTCACCGTGCCGAGCTGGCCGCGGCAAGCCGCGACAATCGTCTCTGCCGCTGGCAACGCCCAGAGGCGCGAATCGCGCTTCTCCGGATCGAACTCGTCGCGCTTGAATTTCGGATCGAACCAGCGGCCTTCGTAGAAGCCGCCCGCGCAGACGAACTCCGCCTTCACTTCCCAGTAGTCGCGCGGCACGAAGCGTCGAATCTTCTCTTCGCGCTCGACGACGATCGATAGCGTCGGCGTCTGCACGCGCCCGACCGTGGTCAGGAAAAAGCCGCCGCCCTTGCTGTTGAACGCGGTCATCGCGCGCGTGCCGTTGATGCCGACGAGCCAGTCCGCCTCCGAGCGGCAGCGCGCCGCGTCGGCGAGCGGCTGCATCTCTTCGTCGCTGCGCAGACGCGCGAAACCGTCGCGGATCGAGCCGGCCGTCATCGACTGCAGCCACAGCCGTTGCACCGGCTGTTTGGCTTTCGCGTGCTGCGCGATCAGGCGGAAAATCAGTTCGCCCTCGCGCCCCGCGTCGCATGCGTTGATCAGACGGTCGATGTCCTTACGCTTCATCAGCCTGGTCAGCACCTTCAGGCGCGACTCGCTCTTCGCGATCGGATTCAGATCGAAATGCGGAGGAATGACGGGCAGATTGGCAAAGCTCCACTTGCCGCGCTTGACTTCGTAGTCGTCGGGCGCGGCGATTTCCAGCAGGTGGCCCACTGCCGACGAAAGGACGTAGTCGTCGCTTTCGTAGTACTCGTCATGCTTGGTAAAGCCGCCCAAAGCGCGCGCGATGTCGTTCGCGACAGAAGGCTTTTCGGCGATGATCAGTGCTTTGGACATGACTCGATGTGAGGTTGGTAGATCCGGGTTGGTGGCCTTGAGGGCCAACATGGCGCGCGACGCTCGCTTGAGACCTCTTTCGACCCAATAACGACCGCTTTATAGCACAAGGTGCGAACCCAACGGGTCAAGTGCCATAAAAGCGCGTCATCATAATTGCGCGTCCGGCGGTTGATCAACTGCGGCAAACGCCGCGTGCGGACAGCGATGCCAGCCGCGATGCTGTCCCAAATGATCGGCGGGGGCCTGTGCCGCAAGCCGCGCGTCGCGAGACTTTCCGTTTGACCGGGCGGCGCGCGAGGCCGCCTTCAGGCGACCGCCAGAGCCGGTCGCAGCTTCGGCGCACCGGTTACGCCGGGCAGCGCGGTCAGATCCGACAGCATCCGCTCGACGATCGACACCTGTGGCAAAACCGTACCGAAAAACCGTGTCGTCACCGAGTCTTCGATCAGGACGGTCGGGAAATTCTCGACGTCCAGATCGTCGAACCGATCCGCATGAGTTTCGATGTCGATCCATGCGAAACAGACTTCGGGGTGCCGCTCGGCCAGTTGGTTGAAGGAGTCCCGGTACTCGCGGCACGTTCCGCACCACTCCGCGCACAGGCATGCAACGAACAGCGTGTCGGGTTCGTTGACGCGCTCGGCGATCCGGTCCTGGTCGGTGTCGAGGTTCAGCGCGGGCATGAAGTGATTTCCTTGTGTGTTTTGTCGGGTGCTTTGGCGCGAATGTAGCATGGCCGGTCGCGAAAAGTTGCCAATCTGCATTGACGCCGGTCAGTCTCGGCTCAGTCATGATGGGCTCGCATGAAGCGGCCGCCGGGCAGCAGCGTGACCTCGCCGGCGAGTTCGAGCCGGAGCAAGGCGGCGTGCAGGGCGGCGTTCTCCATCTCGGTACGGGCGGCGAGAATTTCAAGCGTGGTCGGCGAATGGCCGAGCGCGGCGAGCAGACGCTGTGCGTCAGGGGCGAGCGCCGGCTGCGGGGCCGGCCCGGACGCCGGTGAGTCGGCGAAGGCTGCGGTCGTAGCGGGCAAAGCGGTTCCACCCGACGAAACGTGCAAACCCGCATGCTCCAGCGGCACGGCCCGCTTCGCCGAGCGTCTCGCATCGCCCGCCGGCCGGCGGGCAAAACCGAGCTCCTCCAGCACCTCGTCAGGCGTTTCCACGAGCCGCGCTCCCTGCTTGATCATCCGATGACAGCCGCGCGACAACGGCGCGTAAATCGATCCGGGCAACGCGAACACGTCGCGCCCCATCTCGTTGGCAAGCCGCGCGGTAATCAGCGAACCGGAACGCATAGCCGCCTCGACGATCACGACTCCGCTGACCAGCCCAGCGATCAGCCGGTTGCGCTGTGGGAAGTTGGCGGCGCGTGCCGGCGTGCCGAGCGGCCACTCCGAGAGAATCGCACCCTGCGCCTCGATCTGCCGCGCGAGTGCTTGATGCGCGGCGGGATAGACGAGGTCCGCGCCGGTGCCGACCACCGCGACCGTTCCGCCGACACCTTCCAACCCGCCCCGATGCGCGGCGCCGTCGATGCCGAGTGCGAGCCCCGATACGACCGTCACGCCCGCCGCCGACAGTTCTCGCGCGAACCGCCGCGCATCCTCGATGCCCTGCGGCGTTGCGCTGCGGCTGCCTACCAGCGCGACCGCGCGCGTATGCAGCAAATCAAGCCGGCCCTTTATATATAGGAGCGGTGGCGGATCGGAGATCGTCAGCAGCGCGGGCGGATAGGCGGGATCGTCGAGCGTGACGATCTGGTTGCCCGGCTGCTCGCGCCATGCGAGCACCGCATCGAGCTGGCCGTCGAACGCTGGACCCGGCGGCGCCAGCACCGCGCGCGCCGCGGCGTCACCGGCGACCTCCGCGAGCGTCTCCGGCGACTGCGCCAACAGCGCCTGCGGCAGCCCGAATGCGCCCAGCAACAGCCGCAACGCCGCGGGTTTTAGGCCCGGCGCAAGTGACAACCGCAGCCAGGCGGCAAGTTCGATACGGGTCGCGGGCAAGCTCTGCATGCGGGTCGCTCCTCTGGCGGGGCCTGCGGGCAGGCGGGCGCCATGCTAAAATTTTCATCATCCGAAATAAAAACGCGGAAATAAACGGCAATGAGCCGCGAACAATCGCGGCACCGCGCTTACCGGCGCGGGTTCGTCGTCGGGCGCACGAGGCGCGTTGAATCGAACCGGTTCGACATCATCTATCCTCTGCGTATTACGACGGGCTCACAACCTGGCCAAATGGCCAACGCGAGCCTCCAACGGTTGGCGGCGTCTCAAATCACACTCGAAATCATGGCTTTACTGAGCATCCTCAATTACCCGGACAAACGGCTGCACAAGGTGGCGAAGCCAGTCCCGGAGGTCAACGACCGTATCCGCCGTCTCGTCGCGGACATGGCCGAAACGATGTACGCGGCGCCCGGCGTCGGCCTCGCGGCCACCCAGGTGGACGTGCACGAACGCGTGATCGTGATCGACGTGTCGGAAACGCACGACGAACTGCTCGCGTTCATCAATCCGGAAATCGTCTGGTCGAGCGATGAGAGGAAGTTGTCGGAAGAGGGCTGCCTGTCGGTGCCCGGGATCTACGACAACGTCGAGCGTGCCGAGAAAGTGCGCGTGCGTGCGCTCAACGAGAAGGGCGAAACGTTCGAGCTCGATTGCGAGGGGCTGCTCGCCGTGTGCATTCAGCACGAAATGGATCACCTGATGGGCCACGTGTTCGTCGAGTATCTGTCGCCGCTGAAGCAAACGCGCATCAAGAGCAAGATGAAGAAGCTCGCCCACGCGATGTAACGCGCTTTCAACTTGCCTACCGCCCGATTCATGAGTCATTCGTTGCGCGTCATCTTTGCCGGCACACCGGAATTCGCCGCGGCCGCGCTGGCCGCGATTCATGGCGCCGGGTTTGCCGTGCCGCTCGTCTTGACGCAGCCGGACCGGCCGGCGGGTCGCGGCATGAAGCTGCAGGCGAGTCCGGTCAAGCGCTACGCGCAGGAGCACGGCCTCGCGGTTGCGCAGCCCGCGTCGCTGCGCCGCGCTGGCAAATATCCACAGGAAGCCGCCGCCGGCATCGAGCAACTGCGCGCGACGCCGCACGACGTGATGGTTGTCGCCGCCTACGGACTGATCCTGCCGCAGGAAGTGCTCGACATTCCGCGCTTCGGCTGCATCAACATCCACGCGTCGCTGCTGCCACGCTGGCGCGGCGCGGCGCCGATTCATCGCGCGATCGAGGCAGGCGACGCGCAAACCGGCATCACGCTGATGCAGATGGACGCTGGTCTCGACACCGGCGCGATGATTTCCGAAGTACGCACCCCCATCTCCGCCGACGACACCACCGCCACGCTGCACGACCGCCTCGCCGGGGACGGCGCGCAACTGATCGTCGACGCACTGATCGAGCTCGAGCGCAGCGGCAAGCTGACGTCGATCCCGCAACCGGCCGACGGCGTGACCTACGCCGAGAAAATCGCCAAGCACGAAGCGGCGCTCGACTGGCGCCGGCCGGCCGAGGCGCTTGCGCGTCAGGTGCGCGCGTTCGACCCGTTCCCCGGCGGCGCCGGTACGCTCGACGACGGCAGCACCGTCAAGATCTGGGCCGCCACCGCCGTGGCCTCGCCGGCGTCGGGCAGCAACAAGGCGCCAGGCACCATCGTCGAGGTTGCGCCCGACGGCGTGCTGGTCGCTTGCGGCGAAGGTGCACTGCGTCTGACGCAATTGCAGAAGCCCGGCGGCAAGCGCCTGCCGGTGCGCGAATTCCTTGCTGGCTCGCCGCTCGCCGCAGGCCAGCGCTTCCAGCTTCCCGAGGCGCAATAAGCGCGTCTCGCACGCCGGAGCATCGTCCATTCGGCCGGTGTTCTCCGCGCCCGCCGCGAGCGCGACGCGCGTTAGAATCCTCCATGCAGCAGACCAGGTTTTCGAGGGTGCATCACATGTTCGGCATCGTCCATTTCGAGTTTTTCATCGTCGCGGTTTTTCTCCTGAACATCACGCCGGGGCCGGATACCGCTTATATCGTCGGGCGCAGCGTCGCCCAGGGCCGCGGCGCGGGGCTGATGTCGGCGCTCGGCATTTCGGCGGGCTGCTGCATTCACTCGCTTGCCTGCACGTTTGGACTGACCGCGCTGCTGGCCGCGTCGGCTACGGCGTTCACCATCGTCAAATTCGTCGGCGCGATTTATCTGATCTATCTGGGGGTGCGCCTGATTTTCGCGAAGCCGGCCGCGGATGCGCCCGCCGGCGATGCGCGCGCGTCGTCCACGCCGAAGTCGCTGCGGCAGTTGTTCCTGCAAGGCTTCTGGACCAACGTTCTGAACCCGAAAGTCGTGCTGTTCTTCGTGTCGTTCTTCCCGCAATTCGTCACGACGGGCAGCGAACACAAGACCTTCGCGTTTCTCACGCTCGGCGCGGTCTTCGTGCTGATGAGCATGGTCTGGAACAGCTTCGTCGCGTGGATCGCGGGAAGCGTCACGCAGCGTTTCTCGGGCAAACCGGCGGTCAAGCGCTGGCTCGATCGCGGTGTCGGCAGCGCGTTCGTCGGCCTGGGCATCAAACTCGCGAGCGCCTCGCGATGATTGAATTTTCCCGCACCGCCCATATCTAACATTTTGCTTACAATCTGGCGCCGCAATCGCGCGGCACGGAGATGAAGGCCACGCTCGGGGCAAGGAGTTGCAGACATGTTTAACTGGGTGAAAACCGCGATGTTGATGGCCGCGATTACGGCCCTTTTCATCGTGATCGGCGGGATGATCGGCGGGTCGCGCGGCATGATGGTCGCGCTCGTGATCGCCCTTGGGATGAATTTCTTCTCGTACTGGTTCTCCGACAAGATGGTCCTGCGCATGTACAACGCGCAGGAAGTCGACGAAAACAGCGCGCCGCAGTTCTATCGGATGGTGCGCGATCTCGCCACGCGCGCGAACCTGCCGATGCCGCGCGTCTACCTGATCAACGAAGACGCGCCGAACGCGTTCGCCACCGGCCGCAACCCGGAGCACGCGGCAGTCGCGGCGACCACCGGCATTCTGCGCGTACTGTCCGAGCGCGAAATGCGCGGCGTAATGGCGCACGAACTCGCGCACGTGAAGCATCGCGACATTCTGATCTCGACGATTTCGGCGACCATGGCCGGCGCGATTTCCGCGTTGGCGAACTTCGCGATGTTCTTCGGCGGCCGCGACGAAAACGGCCGTCCCGCCAACCCGATCGCGAGCATCGCGGTTGCGCTGCTCGCGCCGATTGCGGGGGCGTTGATCCAGATGGCGATTTCGCGTGCGCGCGAATTCGAAGCCGACCGGGGCGGCGCGCAGATTTCGGGCGACCCGCAGGCACTGGCGTCGGCGCTCGACAAGATCCATCGCTATGCGAGCGGCATTCCGTTCCCGATGGCCGAGGCGCATCCGGCCACCGCGCAGATGATGATCATGAATCCGCTGTCGGGCGGCGGTATCGCGAGTCTGTTCTCGACGCACCCGGCGACCGAGGAACGCATCGCGCGTTTGATGGAAATGGCGCGCACCGGGCGCTTCGACTGAGGCGCCGCGTCGCTCGGCGCGTCGAGCCTGAAGTACTGAAGAGCGGGCCCGCGAGGCCCGCTTTTTTTCACACCGTTCGTCGCCACTGCACGACAGCGTCTGCGGCCACCACCCACGCATGGCAGCGCCCCACCGGCGCCACGCTACAATGTGCGCTGATTGCGCCGCGCGCACCGTGCGGCTTGCCCTTGCTCCCTTCATGACTCCAAAGCCTTCTTCGCGTTCTGCTTGCTCGTCGGCGCGTTCGCGCGAATCCCGTTTGTCGACGCTGCAACTGTCGCCCGAATCGCTCGGGTTCGCACTCGATTGCGCGGCCCAGGCCGTCGGCGCCGTGCGTCTCGGCGCGGCCTTGCCCGCGGCGCTGCAAAGCGTTTTCGTGGCGGTGCCCGAGGACAACGCCGCAGCGGCGCGCGGCGCGGTGCAGGATATCGCCTATCGCACGCTGCGCCGTCTCGCAACCGCCGAGTGGCTGATCGCGAAGCTGGTGAAGAAGGCGCCTACGCCGCACGTCGCGCATGTGCTCGCGTGCGCGCTCGCGCTGCTCGTCGACGACGAAGCGAGCGCCGCCTACACGCCGTTCACGGTCGTCGACCAGGCGGTCAGGGTGATTGGCGCGCGTCGCGAGTTCGCGTTCGCGAAGGGGCTCGTCAACGCGGTGCTGCGCAACTTCTTGCGCGAGCGCGACACGTTGCTCGCCTCGGTGCAAGCCGATGAAGTAGCGCGCTGGAACTATCCGGCCTGGTGGATCGACGCGGTGAAGCGCGCATGGCCCGAGGCGTGGCAATCGGTGCTGGCCGCCGGCAACACGCAAGGTCCGCTGACGTTGCGCGTGAACGCGCGCCATTCGACGGTCGACGCCTATCTGCAAGTGCTGCAACGCCAGCAGATCGCCGCAAGCAAGGCTGGCGAGTACGCGGTCACGCTCGCGACGCCAATGCCGGTCGAGCGCATTCCGGGCTTCAGCGAAGGTGTCGTGTCCGTGCAGGACGCAGGGGCGCAACTCGCCGCGCAATTGCTCGGCGTGCGCGACGGCATGCGCGTGCTCGACGCATGCGCGGCCCCTGGCGGCAAGACCGGGCATCTGCTCGAACTCGCCAACATTCAAGTGGTCGCGCTCGAAAGCGATGCGTCTCGCGCGCGCCGCATCGGCGAAAACCTGCGGCGTCTGAAGCTCGAAGCGGAAGTGCGCATCGGCGACGCGGGCAAGCCCGCGCAATGGCACGACGACCTCGACCAGCCGTTCGACCGCATCCTCGCCGACGTGCCGTGCTCGGCGTCGGGCATCGTGCGGCGTCATCCGGATATTCGCTGGCTGCGTCGTCAGTCCGATATCGCCGCGCTCGTCGCCGAACAGCGCCGCATTCTCGACGCGCTGTGGCCGCTCGTGAAACCGGGCGGCGAGTTGCTTTACGTCACCTGTTCGATCTTCCCCGAAGAGGGCGAGTTGCAGGCACAGTGGTTTGGAAACCAGCACCAGGATGCGGTACGATTGGACGCGCCGGGGCAGCTTTTACCCTCAGTTGCCCGCGCGCCCGCCGACCCATCGGCCGGTTCTCATGCTGGACGACCCGCTGAATTCAGCGCCGGCACGAACTCAGACCACGACGGATTTTTCTACGCGCGCTTTCAGAAACGGTGACCATAAAACGCTTCTTCCCGCTTCGGCTCGCTGCCGTGCTCTGGATCGCGCTGGCCGTCTGGCTTGCAGCGCCGGGCGCGGCGCACGCTGACTCGATCGCGGTGCAGCGGGCGTCGCTGCAGGCCGACAACGGCGGCTGGAGTCTCGACGCGCATTTCGAATTCGAGCTGAACAGCAATCTCGAAGACGCGGTCAACAAAGGCATTCCGCTTTATTTCACGACCGATTTCGAACTGAGCCGGCCGCGCTGGTACTGGTTCGACGAGCAGCCGGTCAGCGTGTCGCAAAGTTTGCGGCTGTCGTTCCAGCCACTCACGCGCGAATATCGCGTGTCGAGCGTGCAGTCGGGCGGCTTGCAGCTCGGCTTTTCCACGCTCAACGATGCGCTCGCGGTGATCAAACACGTGACGTCGTGGCACGTGATCGACCGCAATCAGGTGCGGGTCGGTGAAACCTATAACGCGTCCGTGCGCATGCAACTCGACATCGGGCTGATGCCCAAGCCGTTCCAGATCGACGCGGTGAACAACCGCGACTGGAACCTCGCCTCCGATTGGAAGCGCTTCACTTTCACGGCCGCCGATCGTGCTAAATAAAGTGCGCTCATCTTCCACCAGTGTCAGCAGCATCGTCGTGCGCGTGCTCGTGTCGACGGTCGCGGTGACGGCCGTGTTGCTGCTCGTGTTGCTGGCCGCGGCCAGCGCGAACACCGAATTCTTCGACCGCTATTACCAGTGGCTGTATGCGGCCAACGTCGCGGTCGCGTTGATCTTTCTGCTGGTGGTGGCGACGCTCGTCGTCATCATCATCGTGCGACTACGCACGGGCAAATTCGGCACACGGCTGCTCGCGAAGCTCGCGTTCTTCATGGCGCTGGTCGGTGTGGTGCCGGGCGGCATCATCTACATCGTGTCGTATCAGTTCGTGTCGCGCAGCATCGAGTCGTGGTTCGACGTGAACGTCGAAACCGCGCTCGCGTCCGGCCTCAACCTCGGGCGCGGCATGCTCGACGCGTCGCTGTCCGATCTGCAGACGAAGGCGCGTCTGATGTCCGAGCAGCTCGCGAGCGCGGATGCGGCCGGCACCACGTTGACGCTGCTGCGTTTGCGCGACCAGTTCGGTGTGCAGGACGCGACGATCGTCGAGCCGACCCGCAGCATGTCTGGCGCGACGCCGGACATGCACGTGGTCGCGCAGGCGTCCGGCAACTACGCGATGCTGCTGCCGAACGATCTGCCGACACCGCTGATGATCGAGCAGGCGCGTGGCCACGGCTATGCGGCGATCGAAGGCGAAGTGGACGGCGATCCGAATGCGCACGGCGGCAAGGGAGCGCTGCGTCTGCGCGTGGTGCAGCGTATTCCCGATGCCAACGCGTCGCTATTGCAGCCCGCCGAGCGCTTCCTGCAACTGACGCAGCCGGTCTCGACGACACTCGCGCGCAATGCCGACTCGGTGCAGCGCGCGTATCGCGAGTATCAGGAGAAGGCGCTCGGCCGCACCGGCCTGCGCAAGATGTACATCGGCACGCTGACCCTGTCGCTGTTTCTCGCGACCTTCATCGCGATGATGCTCGCGCTGGCGCTCGGCAATCAGCTCGCGCGGCCGCTATTCCTGCTCGCGCAGGGCACGAAGGAAATTACCGAGGGCGACTACACGCCAAAGCGCGAGATCAAGTCGCGCGACGAACTCGGTTTCCTCACGCAGTCGTTCAATGCGATGACGCGGCAGTTGTCGGAAGCGCGCGGGGCGGTCGAGAAAAATCGTATCGCGCTCGAGCATTCGAAGGCGTATCTCGAGAGCATCCTCGCGAACCTGACCGCGGGTGTGTTCGTGTTCGACCGGCAATTCCGGCTGACCACCGCGAATCGAGGCGCCGAGCGGATTTTCCGTCAGCCGTTCCAGACGGCGCTCGGCTCGTCGCTCGATCAGATCGGCGTGCTCGGCGAATTCGGCGCGATTGTGCGCAAGGCATTCGCCGATCGCGAAGCGGCGAGTGAAGACGGCCATGACGACAACGGCCATTGGCAGCAGCAGTTCTCGGTGCCGGTGCCCGGCGAAACCGAGCCGCTCACGCTGCTCGTGCGCGGCGCGCGCCTCCTCGCGGCGAACGAGCGCGACGCTGAAGGCATGCAGACCGCGGGCTACGTGATCGTGTTCGACGACATCTCCGACGTGATCTCCGCGCAGCGTTCGATCGCATGGGGCGAAGTCGCGCGGCGCCTCGCGCACGAGATCAAGAATCCGCTCACGCCGATTCAACTGTCGGCCGAACGATTGCAGATGAAGCTCGCCGACAAGCTCGCGCCGTCGGATGCGGACGTGCTGAAGCGCGGCGCGACGACGATCGTCAATCAGGTCGCCGCGATGAAGCAGATGGTCGACGATTTCCGCGACTACGCGCGCACACCGCCCGCGGTACTCGCGCATCTGCAATTGAATGGTCTGGTCAGCGAGGTGCTCACGCTGTACGGTATCGAAGAAGGCAAGGGCGCGATCCAGGTCGAGCTGGCGGCCTTGCCCGCGATACGCGGCGACGCGACGCAGTTGCGTCAGGTGATCCACAACCTGCTGCAGAACGCGCAGGACGCGGTCGCCGAAGTCGCGCATCCGCGTGTTTTGCTCGAGACGAGGACAGTAGAATACGGAGACCCCGACGCGCAAGGCAAGGCGCGCGTCGCGGTCCGTCTGACAGTGTCGGACAACGGACCAGGCTTCCCCGCGCGTATCCTCACGCGCGCGTTCGAGCCGTACGTGACGACCAAGGCCAAGGGTACGGGTCTGGGACTTGCGATGGTCAAGAAGATCGTCGACGAACATGGCGCGCGCATCGACATTCGCAATCGCATGAAGGCCGGCGACGTGATCGAAGGCGCGCAGATTTCGATTCTCTTCCTTCAACTGGCGGACGACTCCGCGCAGCCGGGTGCACCTGGTTCGGGTGCCCATCCGGCGCACGGCGGCGCGTCGCAGGGAACGACAAAAGCAACAGTGCAGACAAGGGCAGCGTAAATGGCAACCATCCTGGTGGTAGATGATGAAATGGGCATCCGGGAACTGCTCTCGGAGATCCTCAGCGACGAGGGACACGTCGTGGAGGCCGCTGAAAACGCGCAGGAGGCGCGCGAGTTCCGTCTGCGTCAGGCGCCGGACCTCGTGCTGCTCGACATCTGGATGCCGGACACCGACGGCGTGACGCTGCTCAAGGAATGGGCCGCGCAAGGTCAATTGACGATGCCCGTGATCATGATGTCCGGTCACGCGACGATCGACACCGCGGTCGAGGCCACCAAGATCGGCGCGCTCAACTTCCTCGAAAAGCCGATCGCGTTGCAGAAGCTACTAAAGGCGGTAGAGCAGGGACTCGCGCGTGGTAACGCGGCGGCCGTGCCTGGCGGCGTGGCTGCGAAGCCGGCGTTGCCGGTCAGCGCATCGTCAGTCGCGTCGGCGGCCGCGTTGCCGATACTGTCGTCCGATGGCGTCGGCGGCGGCACGCTCGTCGCGCAAACCGCGTCGATCTCGTTCGACATTCCGCTGCGCGATGCGCGCGATGCGTTCGAGCGCGCGTACTTCGAATATCACCTCGCGCGCGAGAACGGCAGCATGACGCGTGTCGCGGAGAAGACCGGTCTCGAGCGCACGCATCTTTATCGCAAGCTGAAGCAACTCGGCGTCGATCTCGGCAAGAACAAAGGGGAGTGAGCGCCACGTGTTGCATGCGAACGCGGCCCGGCAGATTATTTATGAAAGGGCTTGCTGAACTGCGGATCGCTTGATATAGTTTCGTTCTTCGTTGGCCCGGTAGCTCAGTTGGTAGAGCAGCGGATTGAAAATCCGCGTGTCGGTGGTTCGATTCCGCCCCAGGCCACCAGGATTCAGCCCCAGGAAATCGCAAGATTCCCTGGGGCTTTTCCGTTTGGCGGACAAGTCGTCACTTCGGCTTGCCATGCAGTTGAAGCCGCGCGCGTGGGACAGCTGGCGTCGGCGACATTCGGTGTCGCGTGATAAAATCGCGCCAGTTCAAGGACTTGCATGCAGGCGTCGGACGCGGTCGTGCACCGCGCGAATGCAGTGCCGAGCATGTCGCACCGAAGCACCCAATCCTTCGCCCGACGATCGGCGGTATAAGCGCCCAGTCACGTTCCCGCGCAACGCGCGACCTATACTGCTTTGGGCCGGCACAGTGCCGGCACACGTCGCGCCGCGTTGCTTGCATGGCGCGCCTCGCGCAGCGCGACGTGGCACTCTCATTCACGGAGTATCACGGTGATCCGCAAAGACGCTAAGCGTAGCGCGCTCGTGCTGTTTTCCGGCGGCCAGGATTCCGCCACGTGTCTCGCGTGGGCGCTCGACCGTTACGACACGGTCGAAACGGTCGGCTTCGATTATGGTCAGCGTCATCGTGTCGAACTCGAATGCCGCGAAGGATTCCGCCAGGCCGTCGTGCGTGCGTTTCCGGCCTGGGCCGATCGTCTCGGCGACGATCACACGATCGACCTGTCGCTGCTCGGCGCGATCAGCGACACCGCGATGACGCGCGAGATCGAAATCGAAGCCACGGCCAATGGGTTGCCGAACACGTTCGTGCCGGGCCGCAATCTGATGTTCATGACGATCGCCGCGGCCATCGCGTATCGGCGCGGTTTGCAGGTGCTGGTCGGCGGGATGTGCGAGACGGACTTCTCGGGCTACCCCGATTGCCGCGACGACACGATGAAGGCGCTGCAGGTCGCGCTGAATCTCGGCATGGACGCGCGTTTCGCGCTGGAGACGCCGCTGATGTGGCTCGACAAGGCCGACACGTGGCGCCTCGCGCGCGCGCTCGGCGGCGACGCATTGGTGGAACTGGTGCGCGTCGAGACGCATACCTGCTACGTCGGCGAACGGGCCGAGTTGCACTCATGGGGCTTCGGCTGCGGCGAATGCCCGGCATGCCGGTTGCGCAAACGTGGCTATGAGGCCTACCTCGCCGGCGAAAAAGTCACCGAGCCAGTCTGACGGCTCGCGCGAGAGCGCCCATCATTGAGCATCATTGATTCAGGAACACAGGACAGAAAGCAGCATGACGTACGCGGTCAAGGAAATTTTCTACACGTTGCAGGGCGAGGGCGCGAATGCCGGGCGGCCGGCCGTGTTCTGCCGTTTCGCGGGCTGCAATCTGTGGTCGGGCCGCGAAGAGGATCGCGCGGACGCCGTCTGCCGTTTCTGCGACACCGACTTCGTCGGCACCGACGGCGAGAACGGCGGCAAGTACCGCACACCTGACGAACTGGTCGCGATGATCGCGTCGCAATGGCCGCAAGGCGAGGGCGAACGCTTCGTCGTGTGCACCGGCGGCGAGCCGATGCTGCAGCTCGATCAGCCGCTCGTCGACGCGCTGCACGCGGCCGGCTTCGAGATCGCGATCGAGACCAACGGCTCGCTGCCGGTGCTCGACACGATCGACTGGATCTGCGTGAGCCCGAAGGCCGACGCGCCGCTCGTCGTGACGAAGGGCAACGAACTGAAAGTCGTGATCCCGCAGGACAAGCAGCGCCTCGACGACTACGCCAAGCTCGACTTCGAGTATTTCCTCGTCCAGCCGATGGACGGCCCGTCGCGCGACATCAACACGAAGCTCGCGATCGACTGGTGCAAACGTCATCCGCAGTGGCGCCTGTCGATGCAGACTCACAAGTATCTGAACATTCCCTGATTTGCCGTGCTGACGATTACCCGAAAACTCGAATTCGACGCGGGCCACCGCATTCCCGATCACCGCAGCCAGTGCCGTAATCTGCACGGCCATCGCTACGTGCTCGAAATCACGCTGTTAGGCGATCTGGTCGACACCGAAGGCGCGCCCGATCGCGGCATGGTGATGGACTTCGCCGACGTGAAGTCGCTCGCCAACGAGCACTTGGTCGACAAGTGGGACCACGCGTTTCTCGTCTACGAAGGCGACACGCAGGTGCGTGGCTTCCTCGACAGCATGGCGGATCACAAGACGGTCGTGATCGATCGCATTCCGACCGTCGAAAACCTCGCCGCGGTTGCGTTCGACATTCTCGCGAACGTCTACGACGCGCACTACGGCGTGAACCTGCGCCTGCACAAAGTGCGTCTGTACGAGACGCCGAATTGCTGGGCCGAGGTGGTCCGCGACTCGCTTCCCACCTGAATCCACGCCCCGCCGGGCGAACGAACTTCTCGCGTTATTGTCACGGTATGATCGTTCCGACCAACACACGGAGCGAGACATGCCGGTCACCGCATCGCGTCGCAGCAGGCAACGAGGCCGTCAGCGCCCCGGTGCCTGCCTGATCCACTATCTGGCCCCGCTTCGCATTGCAAACCTGCGCGAGGCCAGCCGATGAGCACCTTCACCAACTCCCTCAAACAACGTCTGAAGGACAACGCGCCGCTGATCGGGCTGTGGTTGTCGCTCGGCAGCGAGGCCGCCGCCGAAGCACTCGCGCACGCCGGCTTCGACTGGCTGCTGATCGACATGGAGCACGCGCCCAACGATAGCGGCGGCGTCGAGTCGCAATTGCGCGCGATTGCCGCCGCCCATCTGCCGAGCGAGCCGGTGGTGCGGGTGCCCGCGAGCGAGCCGTGGCTCGTCAAGCGCGTGCTCGACGCCGGCGCGCGCACGCTGATGTTCCCGAACATCGAATCCGCTGAAGACGCGGCACGCGCCGTGCGGCTCACCCAATATCCGACCGCCGAGGCGCTCGACGGCCTGCGCGGCGTCGCGGGCGTCGTGCGCGCGGCCGGTTACGGCATGCGGCGTGATTACGTGCAGACGGCCAACGCACAGATCGCGACGATTGTGCAGATCGAATCGGCGCGCGGCTTGCAGGAGGTCGAGCAGATCGCGGCGACGCCGGGCGTCGATTGCCTGTTCGTCGGGCCGGCCGATCTGGCCGCGAGCCTTGGTCATCTCGGCGACGCGAAACACGCGGACGTGCAGGCGGCGATGGCGCGTATCGTCAGCGCGGCGGACAAGGCCGGCATTGCCGCCGGCATCTTCGCGATGGACGTGGCGAGCGCGCGGCAGCATCGCGACGCCGGTTTTCGCTTCGTCGCGCTAGCCGCCGACGTGATCTGGATGTTGCGCGCGACGCGCCAGGCATTACAGGAGGTGAGGTCATGAACGGCAGAGTGCAGAGGGGCGCCGGGCGGATGATCACGCGAGTGACCGCGCAAGTGAGCATGGCGGTGGCGCTGCTCGCGACTGGGGCGTGGAACGCCGCGTATGCACAGGATCACGTCGCCAAGGCGAACGATCCGCAGACGCAATCCGCGGTGGCCGACTACAACGCCGGTAACCTTGGCGCGGCGCTGAGCGAATTCCGCCAGGCCGCCGAGCGCGGCAGCCGGCTTGCGCAGTTCAACTACGCGATGATGCTGCTCAACGGCGAAGGCACGCCGGTCAACGTCGACGAAGGCAAGAAGTGGCTGCGCAAGGCCGCCGACGCGAACATGTCGCACGCACAATACGTGTACGGCAAGATGTACGACGATGGCGAGTTCGTCGGGCGCGATCCGGTGGAGGCGCATCGCTGGTTCATGAAGGCGGCCGCGCAGGGCCATGTGCAGGCGGAGCTCGCACTCGCGAATCAGTTCCTCGACGGACGCGGTACCGAGCGTGACAACAAGCAGGCGTTCGTCTGGTACAAGAAAGCGGCGCAGGGCGGCGACATGACCGCGCAGTACGTGACCGGCTCGTTCTACGAGCGTGGCGGCGATGGCGTCGACCGGAATCTGAATGTGGCGCGCGCATATTACGCGGCCGCGGCGGCGCAGGGCGATCCGGCCGCGCGCCTGAAGTATCAGCAGTTGAGCGCGCAGCTGCGCGATCAGAAGGAAGTGAAGCCGCAGTAATGAAGCAGCAAAAAAGCAAAAAGGGCGCTCGCAGCGAGCGCCCTTTTTTGCATTGTCGTTTGCTAGCGTGCCGCTAGCTACGGGTTAGCTCTGCATCAACCGCTTCTGTCGCGCGACGCTCATGATCAGCCCGATCGCGACGCCCAATGTAGTCAGCGCGGTGCCACCGTAACTCATGAACGGCAACGGCACGCCGACCACCGGCAGAATCCCGCTCACCATGCCGATATTGACGAACGCGTACGTGAAGAATGCCATCGTCAACGAGCCGGCCAATAATCGCCCGAACAATGTCGCGCCGTTGGCCGCGATGTAGAGCCCGCGCGCGATCAATAGCATGTACAGCGTGAGCAGCACGATTCCGCCTGCCAAACCGAACTCTTCCGAAAACACCGCGAAGATGAAGTCGGTGTGCTTCTCGGGGATGAACTCCAGATGCGCCTGCGTACCCTTCAGCCAACCCTTGCCGAGCGGGCCGCCCGAGCCGATCGCGATCACCGCTTGAATCGTGTGGAAGCCTTTGCCGAGCGGGTCCGAGGTCGGATCGAGCAGCGTGCAGATGCGGTGCTTCTGGTAGTCGTGCATCAGTGGCCACTGCACTTCGGGCTGACAGATCTTGTCCTGGAACGCCGCGATCGACGCAACCGCAATCACGGCCGCGATCAGCACCGGCATGATCAGCTTGAAGCTCAGCCCCGCGAAGTAAATCACGAACAGGCCGGCCGCGAACACGAGCACGGCCGTGCCGAGGTCGGGCTGCTTCGCGATCAGGCCGACCGGCACGATCAGGATCACGAAGCCGACCAGGTAGTCGTACCAGCGCATCACGCCTTCGCGGCGCTGGTAGTACCAGGCGAGCATCAGCGGTGTGGCGATCTTCATGATTTCCGATGGCTGGATCACCACGCCGACGTTGATCCAGCGCTTCGCGCCCTTGCGCGTAAGGCCGAACATCGCGACCGCGACCAGTAGCGCGATCCCGAACGCGTAGAGCGGGACCGCGAAGCGCATCAGCGTATTGGGCGGCACATTGGCGAGCCCCCACATCAGCACGAAGGTGAGCAGGATGTTGCGCAACTGGTCTTCGACGCGGCCCGGCATATCGAGCGTCGCGCTGTACAGCGTGACGATGCCGACGCACAGCAGCAGAAACACGATCAGTGCGAGCGGACGGTCGAAGCCTACGAACATCCGCTTGATGCGCTCGAGCCAGGCGCGCTTGTCGAATTGCATGCCTTTCTCCTTATTCGTCGATGCCGCCGGCGGCCGGCTGGCGCGGCGACGCGCCCTGGAAGCTGTCCTCGCGCGATGGTGCCGCGACGCTCGGCGCCGGCTCGCTTGCCGGACGGGGTTGGTGCGGGGCGCCGGACGTACGCGACGCGGATTTCTTTGCCGCGGACGAAGCCGACGCCGGCTTCGCCGCCGAGGCCGCGCGCGCCGCGGTGGCCGAAGCCGCTGCCGGCGCGCCAGCCGACGCCGCCACCGGCGCAGACGCGCCATTCGCGCCCGAAGCCGCAACGGCCGCCGACGCACCGGAGGCCACCGCGGCAGCCGCCGCCCCTGGCATCGGCAGTGCCTTGAAGCCCGCCGCAATCTTGAGCGGCTGAGCGCCATCATGCGAGGCCGGCGTATCACCGACCTGCGGCGCGGATGCTTCGAGCGTGGTCGATGCCGCTACCGCGACCGCCGCTTCTTCCGCGCCGGGCTTGTTCTTGCCGACCAGGTAATAGTCGAGCACCCTGCGCGCAATCGGACCGGCCGCCTCCGCGCCCCAGCCGCCGTTTTCGACGACCAGCGCGAGTGCGATCTTCGGTTGATCGGCCGGCGCGAAGGCGATGAACAGCGCGTGATCGCGCAAATTCTCCGCAACCGCGTGACCTTTGTAGTTCGCGCCTTGCAGCGAGTACACCTGCGCGGTACCGGTCTTGCCGGCCGCCTGATATGGCGCGCCCGCGAATACTTTGGCCGCCGTGCCGTTCGTGACCACGCCTTCCATCGCGCGCTTGATGAAGTCGATGTCCTGCTGCTTGACCGCGATCTTGTCGCTCGGATCGCGCACCACCGGCCGCGTGTCCTTCGTGATCGGATTCTCGATGTCGCGCACGAGGTGCGGCTTCATCACGACGCCGTTGTTCGCGAGCGTTGCGGTGGCATGGGCGAGCTGCAGGATCGTGAACGAGTTGTAGCCCTGGCCGATGCCGAGGCTGACCGTTTCGCCTTCGTACCACTTCTGCTGCTCGGGGCGGCGGTACGCGTGGCGCTTCCAGTCGGTCGACGGCAGGATGCCCTTCGCTTCGCCGGCGATGTCGATGCCGGTGATCTGCCCGAAGCCCCACGGCTTCATGAAATTCGCGATGTTGTTGACGCCGAGATCGTGCGCGAGCATGTAGAAGTACGTGTCGTTCGACACGACGATCGCGCGGTTCATGTCGATCCAGCCTTGGCCCGAGCGCACGTCGTTGCGGAACGTGTGGCCGCCGAACGTGTAGTAACCGGGGTCCTGGAAGCCCCAGCTCGGCGTGCGCTTATGCAGCGTCAGCGCGGCGAGCGCCATGAACGGCTTGTAGGTCGAGCCCGGCGGATAGGTGCCGTGCAGCGGCCGGTTCAGGAGCGGATGGTCGGGCGAGTTGTTCAGCTCGTCCCAGGTCTGCTGGTCGATGCCGTCGACGAAGGAATTCGGATCGAAGCTCGGCGCCGACACGAAAGCGAGCACGTCGCCGGTGGACGGCTCGATCGCGACGAGCGCGCCGCGGTGTCCGGCGAACGCCTGCTCGGCGACCTGCTGAAGGCCGATGTCGAGCGACAGCACGAGGTTGTTGCCCGGGGTCGCCTGGGTGCGCGACAGCGTACGCACCGGGCGGCCGCCCGCCGTCACCTCGACTTCCTCGAAACCGGTCTGGCCGTGCAGCTCGGTCTCGTAGCTCTGCTCGACGCCGATCTTGCCGATGTAATCGGTGCCCTTGTAGTTGTTCGCGTCAAGACGCGGATCGTAGTGATCCGGATCGCTGTCGTTCTGATCGCTGGCGTCGTCGATGCGGTCCTGGTCGCGTTGCGAAATCCGTCCGATGTAGCCGATCACGTGCGCGGCGGTCGGCCCGAGCGGGTACTGGCGGAACAGCCGCGCGCGCACTTCGACGCCAGGGAAGCGGAAGCGCTGCGCGGTGAAGCGCGCGACTTCGTCGTCGGTCAGGCGCGTGCGGATCGGCAGACTTTCGAAGTTCTTCGAGTCTTCCTGCAGCTTCTTGAAGCGGCGACGGTCGCGCGCATCGATCGACACGACGGTGGCGAGGTTGTCGATCACGTTATCGAGCGTGTCGTTCAGCTTCGACGGGGTGATTTCAAGCGTATAGGCCGAGTAGTTCTTCGCGAGCACGACGCCGTTCCGGTCGGTGATGATGCCGCGGTTCGGCACGATCGGCGCGACGGAGATGCGGTTTTCATCGGCTTGCAGCGAGTACTTGCTGTAGTGCCAGACCTGCAGGAACAGGAAGCGGAAGCCGATCAGCCCGAAGCAGACAAACACGAACAGGCCCGCCGCCGCGACGCGCAGGCGGAATTTCGTGAGCTGCTGTTGAGTGTCCTTGAATTCGGTCATGCGATTCTGCAAAAGGCCGGCATGCGGCCATCAAGAGTGTGCGCCCAAACTGGCCGCGGCCGGTGGGCCCGATGCGGGATCAAATGGGGCGCGTATCGTCCGGGTCGGCGGGGCGGCGCTGCGGCATCAGCAGCAAGATGCTGGCGACCGGCCATAGCGCCGCTTCGACGAAACCGTCGATCAGATAACTCCAGCCCGGAAACGCCGCGCCGGTCAACAACCGGATCACGAACGGCACCAGTTGCGCGACGACGAGCAGCGGCATCACCGCGAACATTTGCACGCCGAGCGACATCCACAGCACGCGGCGGTGAATCGTGATCGCGCCGTACGAGAGCAGCGTGTAGGCGAGCGCGTGCTCGCCGAGCAGGCTCGCGTTGTGCACGTCCATCAGCAGACCGAGCAGAAACGCGATGCCCATGCCCACCTTGCGCGGCTGATGGACATTCCAGAACAGCAGCACGAGTGCGACGAAATCGGGCACGCCGGCGAGACGCCCCCACGGCATCAGGTTCAGCAGGAACGCGGAAGCGAGGCTGAACGCGATGAAGTACGGGTTGACAGGCTGCAGGATGTATTGCGGGCGATTCATGGCTGAGCCCCCGGCTCGGCTTGCGGCTTCACGTTCTTCGCGGCGGCCGGCTTTTCGGCTTTCCTGTCGGCTGCGGGCTTGTCGGACTTCTTGTCGGCCGCAGCTTTGCCCGGCGCCTTTTCCACGGATTTGGCTGCGGGCTTTTCGGTCGCCGCTTTGTCGGCAGCGTTCCTGTCGGCTGGCCTGGCGGCGGATTTGTCCGCCGCGCCCTTGCCGTCCGCTGCTTTGGCGCCCTTCTTCGCTTTCGCTTCCTTCGCGACGGTTGCCGCGTCGGGTTCGTCCGCCGGGCGCGGCGGCGCGTTGTTCTGGACGTGCAGCACGAGCACCTGACGCGCACCGCGCACCGCGGCGACCGGCAGACTGACTACGCGCGCAAACGCGGTGTCGGCCTGCTTGTCGACGCGCACGACCTTCGCGACCGGCAGCCCCGGCGGATACACGCCGTCGAGGCCGCTCGTGACGAGCTCGTCGCCGGTCTGGACGTCGGCGCTGATCGGCACGAAGCGCAGATCGAGCGTGTCGCCCTTCGGCGTACCGTAGATCACGCTGCGCAAGCCGGTGCGCAGAATTTCGACCGGCACCGCCTGGTCCTTGTCCGTCAGCAGCGTGACTTCGGCCTGCAGCGGGAACACCCGTGTGACCTGGCCGATCACGCCATCTTCGTCGACGACCGGCGAGCCGTTCTGGATGCCTTGCTGCGCGCCGCGTCCGATCACGACCTTCTGCGTGAACGGATCGCGCGTGTCGTACTGGATTTCGGCGGGCAGCGATTGCGTGGTGAGGCTCTGCGACAGTTGCATCAGCGCGCGCAGATGGCCATTTTCGGCGGCGAGCGACGCGGCCAGATTGGCCTGCTGCGACAGCCGCAGATCCTTCGCGCGCAGCTTCGCGTTCTCGTCGCGCAGCGTGGCGCTCGTCACGGCGAGGTCGGCGGCGCCCATGAAGATGTCGCGCGGCACGAGCGCTGCGCGCTGCAAAGGATAAAGACCCGCGCCGAGCACGCCGCGGACGATTTCGAGCGTCTGGAAGCGGGCATCGGAGATCAGCAGGGCGAGCGCCAGCACGACGAAGAACACCAGTCGGGCCAGAGCGGAGGGGCCTTGCTTGAACAGGGGCGGCGGACTGTATTCCATGGTCGGCGCCGGGGGCGTGAGCGGTTGGGTGAGACGGCGACGCGCAAGGCGCGCGCGGTCAGCGTGCGGAGGCTGGTCGGCCCAGCCAACGACAAAGCGGCCCGCAAGGGGCCGTGTGCCAGATCCGCGCTACTGACATGGGAGGAAGGCTCGCTTACTCGTACGAGAAGATGCTGCCGAGCTTGTCCATGCGTTCGAGCGCCATGCCCGAGCCGCGCACGACGCAGGTCAGCGGGTCTTCGGCGACGAGCACCGGCAGGCCGGTTTCTTCGGCGAGCAGGCGATCGAGGTCGCGCAGCAGCGCGCCACCGCCGGTCAGCATCATGCCGCGCTCGGCGATGTCCGCGCCGAGTTCCGGCGGCGTCTGTTCCAGTGCGATCTTCACCGACGACACGATCTGGTTCAGCGGATCGGTCAGCGCTTCGAGGATTTCGTTGCTGGAGATCGTGAAGCTGCGCGGAATGCCTTCCGACAGATTGCGGCCCTTCACTTCCATTTCCTTGACTTCGGAGCCCGGGAACGCGGAGCCGATTTCCTTCTTGATGGCTTCGGCGGTCTGTTCGCCGATCAGCATGCCGTAGTTGCGGCGGATGTAGTTGACGATCGCTTCGTCGAACTTGTCGCCGCCGACGCGCACCGAGCCCTTGTACACGATGCCGCCGAGCGAGATCACGCCGACTTCCGTCGTGCCGCCGCCGATGTCGACGACCATCGAACCCGTTGCTTCCGACACCGGCAGGCCCGCGCCGATCGCGGCAGCCATCGGCTCTTCGATCAGATACACCTGCGAGGCGCCCGCGCCGTGCGCGGCTTCCTTGATCGCGCGACGCTCGACCTGGGTCGAACCGCACGGCACGCAGATGATGATCCGAGGCGACGGCGAGAACATGCGCGATTCGTGAGCAGTCTTGATGAACTGCTTGATCATCTGCTCGGTGACGGTGAAGTCGGCGATCACGCCGTCTTTCATCGGGCGGATCGCCTCGATGTTGCCCGGCACCTTGCCGAGCATCTGCTTGGCTTCCTTGCCGACTGCCTGAATGGTCTTCTTGCCGTTGGGGCCGCCTTCCTGGCGGATCGACACGACCGACGGTTCGTCGAGAACGATGCCCTTGCCGCGCATGTAGATAAGGGTGTTGGCGGTGCCGAGGTCAATCGCCAGATCGTTGGAGAAGTAGCTGCGCAAAAAACCGAACATTCAAAATCCTGTCTCGCTGGGGGCCGGGCCTCGCACCGTATGCGTAGGGCGGCAGCGGAAAAATAACAGCTTCAACCGGGCGGTAGCGACGCCACATGAACTTGAAGCCGCGGGGGAGTCTACCGGAGGCCGTTGCAAAGCCAGGGCGGAAAGCGCCGGACGTTCTTGGAATTGTCCGCAAGGCCTTGGTAAGTCGGTCCGGGTTTGGGTCGAACGCGTAATGATACCTTATAATTTTGGATGTTTTGAAGGAAACGGAGCGCACATTTTGTCATTGCCGCTCCTTTTTCAGGATTGTCCTATCTTGTCGTAACCCGCTGTTACAACGCGACTTTTTAACTGTTGTGACATTCCACCCTTTCCGGTGACTGCATGGCTCTGACCCTGACCGATGTAAAACGCATCGCGCATCTCGCGCGACTCGAACTGGCCGATGCCGACGCCGAGCACACGCGTGCCCAGCTCAATGATTTTTTCGGCCTCGTCGAGCAGATGCAGGCGGTCGATACCACCGGCATCGCGCCGCTTGCCCACCCGATCGAGCAGATCGAAGACGTCGCGCTGCGTCTGCGTGACGACGCCGTCACGGAGACGGTCGAGCGCGAGGCTTTCCAGCGCCCCGCGCCGGCCGTTCAGGACGGCCTGTACCTCGTGCCGAAGGTGATCGAATAAGACCCGCCCGGCAGACGCCGGGTCTGGCGTCTGCGCGAGCCTCCGTGGTCCAGACGCGCGTCCTCGCCGCGAACCTTGCCGGACCGGTCTGCCGACGGGCAACCGAAGGCCTCCACGGCGGCGTGACCACGCTGCCGCGCTTTCCAGGATAAAACGCAATGCATGAAAAAAGTTTGAGCGAACTGCGCGCTGCGCTCGCGGCCAAGGAATGCTCCGCAGTCGAACTGGCGCAGCTGTACCTGAAGCGGATCGACGCGGCCAATAGCCTGAACGCGTTCATTCAGGTCGATCCGGAACTGACGCTCGCGCAGGCGAAAGCCGCCGACGCGCTGCTGCACACCGGCCATGCGGGCCCGCTGGTCGGCCTGCCGATTGCGCACAAGGACGTGTTCGTCACGAAGGGCTGGCGCTCCACGGCCGGCTCGAAGATGCTTGCGAACTACGAAAGCCCGTTCGACGCGACCGTGGTCGCGCGTCTGCAGAACGCCGGCATGGTGTGCGTGGGCAAGACCAACATGGACGAGTTCGCGATGGGTTCGTCCAACGAGAATTCGTATTTCGGCGCCGTGCAGAATCCGTGGGACCGCAAGGCCGTGCCGGGCGGTTCGTCGGGCGGCTCGGCTGCCGCCGTGGCCGCGCGTCTCGCGCCCGCCGCGACCGGCACCGACACCGGCGGCTCGATCCGCCAGCCGGCGTCGTTCTCGGGCATCACCGGCATCAAGCCGACGTACGGCCGGGTGTCGCGCTACGGCATGATCGCGTTCGCGTCGTCGCTCGACCAGGGCGGCCCGATGGCGCAAAGCGCCGCGGACTGCGCGACGCTGCTCAACGCGATGGCCGGCTTCGACGAGCGCGATTCGACGAGCCTCTCGCACGAGCGCGAGGACTACACGCGCTATCTCGGCAAGTCGTGGCAGGACGGCGGCACGGACAAGCCGCTCGCCGGTCTGCGCATCGGCCTGCCGAAGGAGTATTTCGGCCCCGGTCTCGCCGACGACGTGCGCGCGTCGATCGACGCCGCCTTGAAGCAGTACGAAGCGCTCGGCGCGACGCTCGTCGAGGTGTCGCTGCCGAAGACCGAACTGTCGATCCCGGTCTACTACGTGATCGCGCCGGCCGAAGCATCGTCGAACCTGTCGCGTTTCGATGGCGTGCGCTTTGGCCATCGCGCGGCCGAGTACCGCGATCTGCTCGACATGTACAAGAAGTCGCGCGCCGAAGGCTTCGGCCCGGAAGTGAAGCGCCGCATTCTGGTCGGCACCTACGTGCTGTCGCACGGCTACTACGACGCGTACTACCTGCAGGCGCAGAAGATCCGCCGCATCATCGCGCAGGACTTCCAGCAAGCGTTCAAGCAGTGCGACGTGATCATGGGACCGGTCGCGCCGTCGGTGGCGTGGGACATCGGCGCGAAGGGCGACGATCCGGTGCAGATGTATCTGGCCGACATCTACACGCTGTCGGTGAGCCTCGCCGGCCTGCCTGGCATGAGCGTGCCGTGCGGTTTCGGCGCGGGCGCGAACGCGCAGCGTCCGGTCGGTCTGCAGATCATCGGCAACTATTTCAACGAAGCCCGGATGCTGCAGGTGGCCGACGCGTTCCAGCGCGCGACCGACTGGCACCGTCAGGCACCGGCAGGAGTGTGAGCACCATGACCAAACAATGGGAAGTCGTGATCGGTCTGGAGACCCACACGCAGTTGTCGACGCATTCGAAAATCTTCTCGGGCACCGCGACCCAATTCGGCGCCGCGCCGAACACGCAGGCCAGCCCCGTCGATCTGGCCCTGCCGGGCACGCTGCCGGTGATGAACCGCGGCGCGGTCGAACGCGCCATTCAGTTCGGCCTCGCGATCGGCGCAACGGTGGCGCCGCGCAGCATCTTCGCGCGCAAGAATTATTTCTACCCCGACCTGCCGAAGGGCTACCAGATCAGCCAGTACGAAATTCCCGTCGTGCAGGGCGGTCAGGTGACGATCCAGGTACCGGCCAATGAAAAGGCGGGCAAGGAAGCGTACGAGAAAACCGTCAACCTGACGCGCGCCCACCTCGAGGAAGACGCGGGCAAGTCGCTGCACGAAGACTTCGCGGGCATGACCGGCATCGACCTGAATCGCGCCGGCACGCCGCTGCTCGAAATCGTCACCGAGCCGGAAATGCGCAGCGCGGCCGAGGCCGTTGCCTACGCGAAGTCGCTGCACACGCTCGTCGTGTGGCTCGGCATCTGCGACGGCAACATGCAGGAAGGCTCGTTCCGCTGCGACGCGAACGTGTCGGTGCGTCCGGTCGGCCAGAAGGAATTCGGCACGCGCACCGAGACCAAGAACCTGAACTCGTTCCGCTTCCTCGAAGAAGCGATCCAGTACGAAGTGCGTCGCCAGATCGAACTGATCGAAGACGGCGGCACGGTGGTGCAGGAAACGCGTCTTTACGATCCGGACAAGCGCGAGACGCGTTCGATGCGCAGCAAGGAAGACGCGCATGACTACCGCTATTTCCCCGACCCCGACCTGATGCCGCTCATGATCGACGCCGCGTGGGTCGAGCGCGTGAAGAGCGAGATGCCGGAACTGCCGGAAGCGATCCAGCGGCGCTTCGTGTCGCAGTACGGACTCACGCCGTACGACGCGAACGTGCTGACATCGAGCAAGGCGACGGCCGCTTACTACGAAGCGGTGGTCGCCAAGTTCGGTGCGGCCAACGCGAAGGTCGCGGCGAACTGGGTGATGGGTGAAGTGTCGTCGCAACTCAACCGCGAAGGCCTCGACATTGCCGCGTGCCCGGTCTCGGCCGCGCAGCTGGCGCTGGTTCTGCAACGTATTGCCGACGGTACGATCTCGAACAAGATCGCGAAGGAAATCTTCCTCGCGATCTGGGAAGAGAAGGCCACCGACGAAGCCGCCGCCGATCGCATCATCGAGGCGAAAGGGTTGAAGCAGATTTCGGACACCGGCGCGCTCGAAGCGATCATCGACGAAGTGCTCGCCGCGAACCAGAAGTCGGTCGACGAATATCGCGCCGGCAAGGAAAAGGCGTTCAACGCGCTGATCGGCCAGGCGATGAAAGCAACCAAGGGTAAGGCCAACCCTGCTCAGGTCAATGAATTGCTCAAGAAGAAGTTGTCCTGAGTTGAAGTGCCGCGGGCCGGGCGTGATCGCGCCCGTGTCACCACGGGCCGTTGCCGGATCGAAGCAGGGCAACGGCCCGTTTTATTTTGCGGACTCGCTTCAGCCGGTTAAGCATAGGTAAGCGTAGACCTTGGAGTGTATGCATGACAAAGCAACCCGATCTCGACGATTTCCGCGTGCCGTATTTCGACGACGGCAAGAAGAAAAACCACTTCTCGCTCGACCATTTCGATCCGAAGGCGAAGCCGTTTTCGAGCGGCTCGAAAGACGCGGACCGCGCGCGTCTGTCGGAAGTAGGCCTGCTGCTCGACAACCTGCAGGAGCGGCTGCACGCGCAGCGCAAGCGCCGCGTTCTGCTAGTGCTGCAAGGCATGGACACGAGCGGCAAGGACGGCACGATCCGCGCGGTATTTCACGAAGTCGACCCGCTCGGCTTGCGCATCGTGCCGTTCAAGGCGCCGACGCCCGTCGAACTCGCGCACGACTTCCTGTGGCGCGTGCATTCGCAGGCACCCGCGGCCGGCGAGCTGACGATCTTCAACCGCAGTCACTACGAAGACCTGCTCGTGCCGACCGTGCTGGGCGCGCTCGACGCCGCGGCGTTCCAGCAGCGGTGCCGCCACATCCGTCAGTTCGAGGAGATGCTCGCCGACAGCGGCGCGACGATTCTCAAGTGCATGCTGCACATTTCAAGGGACGAGCAGCGTGTGCGTTTGCAGGAGCGCATCGACGATCCGCTGAAGCACTGGAAATTCGACGTGTCGGATCTCGAAGCGCGCAAGCAGTGGGACGCGTATCAGTCCGCGTATCGCGACACACTGGCCGCGACGTCGACGGAATATGCGCCGTGGTACGTGATTCCGGCCGAGTCGAAGACGCATCGCAACGTGATGGTCGCCGAACTGCTGCTGCGCACGCTCGACGCGCTGAAGCTCGAATATCCGCCGGCCAAGGAATCGCTGAAGGGCGTCAAGGTCGAGTGAACGCGGCCTTGCCCCTTGGCTTCAGAAACGAATCGAACAAAAGAGGAAAGACATGTTGCGTGTGATTACCGCCAACCTCAACGGCATCCGCTCGGCGGCGAAGAAGGGCTTTTTCGACTGGTTCGGCGAACAGGGCGCCGACGTGCTTTGCGTGCAGGAAATCAAATGCTCGCAGGACGACATGACGCCGGAGTTCATGGCGCCGCACGATTTCACCGGCTATTTCCAGCATGCGGTGAAAAAAGGCTATAGCGGCGCGGGCGTCTATACGCGTCATGAGCCGGACGAAGTGGTCATCGGCTTCGGCAGCGAGGAGTTCGACCCGGAAGGGCGCTATGTCGAGTTGCGTTTCGGCAAGCTGTCGGTGGTCTCGGTGTATGTGCCGTCGGGGTCGAGCGGCGACGAGCGCCAGCAGGCCAAGTTCCGTTTCATGGACGAGTTCATGCCGCATCTCGCCGAGCTGGCGAAGGAGCGCGAGGTGATCGTGTGCGGCGACGTGAACATCGTGCACAAGGAAATCGACATCAAGAACTGGAAGAGCAACCAGAAGAATTCGGGCTGCCTGCCCGAAGAGCGCGCATGGCTCGACAAACTGTTCGACGAAGTCGGTTATGTGGACGTGTTCCGCACGCTCGACCAGCGGCCCGAGCAGTACACGTGGTGGAGCAATCGCGGTCAGGCGTATGCGAAGAACGTCGGGTGGCGGATCGATTACCAGATCGCGACGCCGGGCATCGCAAGCAAGGCGAAGCGCACCGACGTGTTCCGCGACATCAAGTTCAGCGATCATGCGCCGCTGACCGTCGACTACGACCATAAGGTCAAAAAGTAAGCCCACCGGCCGCGACGCGTGCAGCGCCGTGGCCCGCCGGCAGTCGTAGAACCGGGGTATCAATCGCGCGCAGGCTTGCGGGTCGGCCGACCGATGCCTGCATAATCGGGCAACTCGTCGACGCTCTTGCCGATTGCCTTCGCGTACAGCGGCAGCATGTCCGGCAGCCGCTTGATGATGTCGTCGCGGCGCGCCGGCGTGTACGGGTGCACGTAGATGAAGCCCTGCTTGCGACTGCCGCGCGTCGCCTTCGCGAGCTTATCCCACAGCGTGACCGCCGCGCGCGGATCGAAGCCGGCGCGCGACGCGATATCGCTGCCAATCACGTCGGCTTCGGTTTCGTCGGTGCTCTCGTACTTCATTTCCAGCAGACGCGAACCGATGCCGAGCGGCGCCATGCCCAGATCGGCGAGGCCGAACAGTTGCGGAATCGTGCCGGACGAATCGAGCTGGCTCGCCTGCAACTGACCGAGCCGCATGCGCGCGTGCTCGCGCAACGCGTGCGCGATCTCATGGCCGATCAGCATGCCGACCTCGTCGTCGTTCAGGCGGACGCGATCGAGAATCCCGCTATAGACGACGATCTTGCCGCCCGGCAGGCAGTACATGCGGATGTCGTTCGAGCGCACCACCGCGACTTCCCACTTCCAGAGCTTGGCTCGCTCGTTCCATTTCAACGAGTACGGAATCATCCGGTCGATGATCGAGCGCACGCGTGTCACGCGCGCGTCCGTCTCGCCGTACAGGCGGTTCGCGTGGCTGGCGCCGTAGACGATCTGGTTGAACTCCTCGGCGGCCTGCGCCTCGAGCATCGACGACGGGATCAGGTTGCGGAACACCATGTAGCCACCGTAGCGCAGTTGCGGGCTCACGTAGTAGGGCGGCGGGACGGCCGCGGGGGCCGATGCCGCGGCGGGCGCTTTGGCGGTGGCGGGGGCGTGCGCGGGCTGCGGCGCGGAGCCGGAAGTAGCGGCACCCGGAGCGCTACCGCTAGCGCTGGGCGTGCCCGGGGCACCGGCGTTGGCACCGGTGCTGTTATCCGCGCCAGGTTTGGCACCGCCGGCGCTGTTGTTGCCGCTGTTGCCGGCTGCAGCCGAAGTCGCGTTTTCCGCGGCGCTGGTGCCGCTGGTCGCGGACCTGGCCGCAGGCATCGGGGCTGGGTTGGGCGTCGCACCGCTGGTGGTCGCGGCGGCGGCGGCCGGCGCGGGCGCTTGCGTGCCGCTCATCGGGCTGGCGCCAATCGCCGGCGTGCCGGCCGCATAGGCGCCCGCCGGCATCGCCAGCGCGACGCTGGCGCAACCGAGGACGCTTACGGCGCTGAGTGTGGTGCGGCGCGCGCGGGTCGGAATCGATACCTTCACGACCGGTCCCTCCACGGCGCGATGCGCACCAGCAGCAGCATGCCGGGCACCGCGAGCGCGGTGCAGAGGATGAAGTAGTCGAACCAGCCCATCCGCGCGACCACATAGCCGCTCGCCGCCGACGCGAGCGTGCGCGGCACCGACGCGAGGCTCGTGAACAGCGCGAACTGCGTCGCGGTGTAGCGCGGATCGGTGGTGCTCGCGATATACGCGGTGAACGCGGCCATCGTGAGACCGGTGGCGAAGGTCTCGAAGCCGTACACGAGCGCGAGCGCGACCGAGCGTGGATCGAGCTGCACGCTCCAGTCGATGCCGACGAACGACAGCAGCTTCGTCGTCCCCTGGCTCAGTGCGACGGCAATGTTGTAAATCGCGGCAAGTCCGGGCGAGTCCGGGCCGAGATGCGCGAGCCACGCGAAGCCGAGCGTCGACACCATCTGCAGCAAACCGAAGATCCACAAGCCGCGGCCGATGCCGATCTTCATCAGCCAGATCCCGCCGACGATGCCGCCCGCGAGACTCGCGCCGAACGCCGTGGTCTTGGCGATCACGCCGATCTGCGTGCGCGAAAAGCCGATGTCGAGGAAGAACGACGTGGACAGCGTGGTCGCCATCGTATCGCCGAGCTTGTACAGGAAGATGAAGCCGAGCACGAAAAGGGCAGTGCGCCAGCCGTCGCGCTGAATGAATTCCCTGAACGGCTCGACGATCGCCTCGCGGAGATTCTTCGGCGGCTCGCCGTGCACCTCGGGCTCGCGCACCACCAGCGTCATCAGAACGCCCGGCAGCATGAACGCGGCCGTCACGATGAAGACGGTGCTCCACGGCAGATGATCGGACAAAATCAGCGCGAGCGAACCGGGCACGAGCGCCGCGATCTTGTACGCGTTCACGTGCACCGCGTTGCCGAGGCCCTGCTGCGTGTCGCTGAGCAATTCACGCCGGTACGCGTCGATCACGATGTCGGAGCTCGCGCCGAAGAACGCGACCAGGGCGGTCAGCGCGGCGACGGTCCAGATCGATTCGCGTGGCGACACGAAACCGAGCGTCGCCATCGCGCCGGCCACGAGCAATTGCGTGACGAGCATCCAGCCGCGCCGTCTGCCGGGCCGCCAACCGGGCACGCGCGGTACGTAGCGGTCCATCAGCGGTGCCCAGACGAATTTCCAGGTGTACGGAAACTGGATCAGCGCGAAGAGGCCGATTTCCTTCAGATTGACGCCTTCCGAGCGCAGCCACGCCTGCACGAGGTAGACGAGCGTAAACAGCGGCAATCCCGACGTGAAGCCGAGAAAGACGCAAATCAGCATGCGCGTATTCAAAAACGCGCGCCAGCCGGGATGTTCTTCGTGAGCGGTAAGTGCGGGCGCCTCGTGCGGCGGGTTCGACATGTGGATAAGTGACGTTAGCTTTTCTTGACGCGATAGACCGCAAGACTACCACGCCAGTTCACGCCCCAACGCACCACCTGTCCGTCATGCAGCACGACGCGATCGAGAATCTCGATGCCGACTTCGGGCGCGAGCGCTTCGAAGTCCTTGATCGTCAGCACACGCACGTTCGGCGTGTTGTGCCATTGATAAGGCAGCGACTTCGACACCGGCATACGCCCCTGCAACACCGACAGCCGATGCGCCCAATAGCCGAAATTCGGAAACGACACGATGCATTGCTTGCCGACGCGCACCGTCTCGCGCAGGATCGCCGCGGTCTGATGAATCGTCTGCAGCGTCTGCGACAGCACCGCGAAATCGAAGCTGCCGTCTTCGAACAGGCGCAGGCCGTCTTCGAGATTCTGCTGGATCACGTTGACGCCCTTCTGCGTCGCGGCGAGCACGCCGGCGTCGTTGATCTCGATGCCGTAGCCCTGCACGTCCAGTTCTTCGTTCAGCAGCGACAGCAACGAGCCGTCCGCGCAGCCGAGATCGAGCACGGTCGCGCGCGGTTCGACCCAGCGGGCGATCGCGCGGAAGTCCGGGCGCAATGCCAGGTAATCAAGTGCTCGCTGGTTCATGCGTTGACCTCGTTTGCAATGCGTTCGTAGTAGGCGCGCAGCAGGTTGTGATAGCGCGCATCGTCGAGCAGGAAGGCATCGTGGCCGTGCGGCGCGTCGATCTCCGCATAGGTGACCGTGCGCTTGTGGTCGAGCAGCGCCTTCACCAGTTCGCGCGAGCGTGCCGGCGCGAAACGCCAGTCGGTCGAGAAGCTCGCGATCAGATACTTCGCGGTGGTGTGCGCTAGCGCGGCGGTCAGATCGCCGTCGAAGGCCTTGGCCGGATCGAAGTAGTCGAGCGCGCGCGTGATCAGCAGGTAGGTGTTCGCGTCGAAGTAGTCGGCGAACTTGTCGCCCTGATAGCGCAGATACGATTCCACTTCGAATTCGACGTCGAAGCTGAAGTTGTAGTCATCGAGCGCGCCTTCCGCGCGACGCAGCGAGCGGCCGAATTTTTCGGCCATGTCGTCGTCCGACAGATACGTGATGTGGCCGATCATTCGCGCGACGCGCAGGCCGCGCTTCGGTTTCACGCCGTGCGCGTAGTAGTTGCCGCCGTGGAAGTCGGGGTCTGACAGGATCGCCGAGCGTGCGACCTCGTTGAACGCGATGTTCTGCGCGGACAGTTTCGGCGTCGATGCGACCACGATGCAATGCGCGACCCGCTCCGGATACATCATGCTCCACGCGAGCGCCTGCATGCCGCCGAGACTGCCGCCCATCACGGCGGCGAAGCGCGTGATGGCCAAGGCGTCGGCGACGCGCGCCTGAGCGTTGACCCAGTCTTCGACGGTGACGACCGGAAAGGTCGCGCCATACGGCTTGCCGGTCGCGGGGTCGATGCTCATCGGCCCGGTCGAGCCGAAGCACGAGCCGAGGTTGTTCACGCCGATCACGAAAAACCTGTCGGTATCGAGCGGCTTGCCCGGGCCGACCATGTTGTCCCACCAGCCGATGTCCTTCGGATCGTCGGCGTACACGCCCGCCACGTGATGCGATGCGTTCAGCGCGTGGCACACGAGCACCGCATTGCTGCGCGCGGCATTGAGCGTGCCGTAGGTCTCGACCATCAGGTCGTAGCCTGCGAGCGAGCTGCCGTTGCGCAATGGCAGCGGCTCGGTGAAATGCATTTTTTGGGGAGCGACGATGCCGATGGATTCCATTCATTCCGCCATTGAGTCAACAGGGCGGCTAAACGGCGTCGGCGAAGCACGAAGAGAAGGACGGTGTGCGCAGCTGACGACCTCTTTAGCCGCATTTATAGTGAACCGCGGGCCTGGGGCCAAGGGTTCGCGCGCCCGCAATCGAGTCAGCAAATCGGCGCGTGAAAGGGTGTGAAACCGGGTGCAACGTGTATCGGGATGCCTTGGCGCGGTCCGTTATGCATCGGAAGGCCGCGGCAACATCAGGCGCAAAGTATAGCGGAAAATTCCGCGCGGCAGCGGCACGGGCGATGCCGCGCGAAGGGGGCGAGTCCTCGCGGACTACTGAAGAATCAGCAGCAGTTGCTCGTCCGCGTGTTCGGCGGGCGGCCGCGCGAAACCGCTGCGCACATAGCGATGCCAGCGGCCGATCACGTAGCTCACCACCAGGCTCGCGCGAATGGCGGGATCGTAGTCGGCAGGCAACGCAGTGGATTGCGGTGCGGTCTGCGGGCCGGCGTTGCCTGTGACGTCGTTATCCGCACGGGCAAGCGCTTCGGACTGCGCGAGCCGCAAGCACTGCTTCAGCGATGCCTCGATCCGTTCGAGCATCCGGTTCACGCGCTCGGTGAGTCGCTCGTGCTCGCCGATCAGCGCCTCGCAGGTCAGCACGCGCGTCATGCCGGGATTTTTCGCGGGAAAGTTGAGCAGCATCAGCGCGATCGCGCGCGCCTGCAGCACGCCGTTGTTTTCGTGATTGGTGATCTGGTTGATGAGGCCGAACAGCGTCTGCTCGATGAACTCGATCAGCCCTTCGAACATCTGCGCCTTGCTGGCGAAATGGCGATACAGCGCGGCTTCCGACACACCGAGCCGGGCGGCGAGCGCGGCCGTGGTGACCTTCTCGCGCTTCGGCGCCTCGAGCATGCTGGCAAGCGTCTGCAGGATGTGCACGCGACGCTCGCCCGGCTTCGGACGCGGCGAGCGTGTGGCGGCCGGCGCCGCGGGGGAGGTTGCGGCTGAGGTTTCGTCAGGCTTGTCGATCGGCTGCATGGCTGTGGTCCCCCGGCTGATATCGTTGGCGGCTTTCGTCCCTACTGTCCCGGCTTGCGTCCCTTCCATCGAACCGAGCGCGTGCCCAGTCGTAGCGATTTTAGCGAACGAATGCTGCGGTCGACATAATGCGGCCGGCCGGTGCCCGGCAGGCGCGTCGCTACACCGTCCGCGTGCGGCTTGCGCGGCAGGTGCCCGGTGATCCACACGGTGCGGATGCCGAGCCGTCGATAGTTTTTCAGGTGCGAACGCGTGTCCTCGACGAGGATCGCGTCTTTCAGCGACACGTGCGCGTCGCGCATCGCGCGGCGCAGCATCGCGTGATCGGGCTTCGCGCGCCATCGGCGGCGATCGCGCATGTGCTCGATCGCGATCACGCGCTCGAATAGCCGCTCGATGCGCAACTCGGCGAGCACCGCGCGCGCGTAGGTTTCGGGCGCGTTGGTCAGCACGATCTTGCGGCCCGGCAGCGCCGCGATCAGACGCGCGACGCCGCGCTCGTGGCGGATCATCGAGCAGAGGTCGGGGAACGTGTGCACGACCTTCAGGAAGTCGTGCGCGTCGAGCGGATGGTGGCGCGTGAGACCGAGCAGTGCTGCGCCGTAGCGCAGCGTGTAGCCGGTGCGCAGACGGTTGGCTTCGTCGATGTCGACTTGCAGCGCGTCGATGATGTACTGGGTCATGCCGCGATTGATCGCGGGGAAAATGGCATGTGACGCGCGGTGCAGCGTGTTGTCGAGATCGAACAGCCAGACGGGCTTGCCGCCTGCGAGGTCAGGACGGCGGCGCCGCGAAGTGGGGTTGCGCATGGTGAACTTCTTCAGCCGCTGACGGGCGTTTCATGCTGCGGATGCGCAGAGATTGCCGCATCAACGCTCGGGGGCGCGCATGGACTGCCGGCCGCGAGGTGGGGCACAGGCGTCGCGCCGCTCGGACGCAACCCCTGTGCCGGGGATGCCGCAACGATCAATGCGAGCGGATCATCGTGCCGAACGGCTGTTCGGTCAGAATTTCGAGCAGCACCGAGTGCTCGATGCGGCCGTCGATGATGTGCACCGAGCGCACGCCGCTCTTCGCCGCATCGAGCGCAGACGAGATCTTCGGCAGCATGCCGCCGGAGATCGTGCCGTCTTCGAACAGACCGTCGATTTCGCGCGCCGACAGGTCGGTCAGCAGATTGCCTTCCTTGTCCATCACGCCGGGGATGTTGGTCATCATGACGAGCTTTTCGGCGTTCAGCACGACCGCCAGCTTGCCCGCGACGAGATCCGCGTTGATGTTGTACGACAGGCCGTCTTCGCCGAAGCCGATCGGCGAGATGACCGGAATGAACGCGTCGTCCTGCAACGCCTTCACGACCGCCGGGTTGATCGACTCGACTTCGCCGACCTGGCCGATGTCGACGTACTGGCCCGGAGTTTCGCGATCGGGCATCAGCATCTTGCGCGCGTGGATCAGGCCGCCATCCTTGCCGGTCAGGCCGACCGCGTGGCCGCCGAAGTGGTTGATCAGCATCACGATGTCCTGCTGCACCTCGCCCCCGAGCACCCATTCGACGACTTCCATCGTCTCTTCGTCGGTGACGCGCATGCCCTGGATGAACGTGCCCTGTTTGCCGATTTTCTTAAGCGCCTGGTCGATTTGCGGACCGCCGCCGTGCACGATGACCGGGTTGATGCCGACCAGCTTCAGCAGAATCACGTCGCGCGCGAAGCCCTGCTTCAGACGCTCTTCGGTCATGGCGTTGCCGCCGTATTTGATGACCACGGTCTTACCGTGATACTGACGGATGTAAGGCAGCGCCTCGGCCAGAATTTCGGCTTTCAGGGTGGGCGCAATCTGCGAGAGGTCGGGAAGCTCGGACATGGCGGCAGGCTCGGGCACGGAACAGTTGAAACAGCGCGAATTGTACAGGACTGGCGCGCTGCAACAGGGTTTTCGGCCGCGGCGCGAGCGACGGGCGGTGCAGGCTTGGCGTACCGCACCATGACGGGCCGCGGGGGTGTCGAACAGCAAGCGTAACGCACTTGCGTGACGGCTGTGCATTGGCCGAACGGACGACTGCACCTGAGCGTGTCAGTCATGGCATCATGGCTTGATCAATGTCCCCGGCCCTGAGCGCCGATCTGCGATGAAATCGTCTTCCCCCCGCTCCGAACGCAGCGCACGCTGTCCGCGCTGCGGCAATGCTTTCGACTGCGGCATGCAGACTGAGCCGTCCAACTGCTGGTGCCGCGCGCTGCCGCCGCTACCGGTCGAGCGGTTAAAGCCAGGCGGCCGGTGTCTGTGCCCGGAGTGTCTGGCCGCGGAGATTGCACAGGCGACACACGAGGCGAGTGAGCATGAGCGGCCGTGATGGTCGGATTCGCCCCGGGGCCGATCAGAAACCGCCGACGCGCGGCGATGCTGCGCCACCCGCGCCCGCAGATCGCGCACAATCGCTTCCGGCGCCGGCTCCCATTCGCCGAACCGCGGCTGCCGATCCGGGGCGATCGCGTCGGCGTGCCGGCTGGCCATCCGCAGCGTGTCGCCGGCGCGGAATTGTGCGACGGCGTTTCCCGGGTCGAGTGGGGCAATAATGGCGGGCGTCGTCGAGCGGGTGCAGTTTGGCCGCGGCGGCGAAGCAACGGGCTTCATCTGCCGCAGCGCCACTGGCTCGGGCCGCGGCGGCGTAACGGGTAGACTAGGGTCATGCACCGTATAACCAACACCGGCCGCGTCAATCTCGGTCATCTGTTCTGGCTGCGCAGCCTCGCGATTATCGGTCAGCTGCTGACGATCGCGTTCGTGCAGATCTTCATCGGCGCCAATCTGCCGTTGCCCGCGATGCTGCTGGTGATCGGGCTCGAAGTGCTGTTCAACGCGCTCACGTGGTGGCGCGTGTCGCAGCAGCGTCCCGAGTCCAACCTCGAGCTGTTCGGGCAGATCTGGGTCGATCTCGGGGCGTTGTCGGCGCTGCTGTTCCTGTCCGGCGGCACCACCAACCCGTTCGTGTCGCTGTACCTGCCATCGCTTGCGATCGCGGCGGCCGTGCTGCCGTGGTATCTGATGGCCTGGCTCGCGGCGTTCGCGGTCGCCTGCTACGCGATGCTCAGTTTCGATTCCGTGCCGCTCAATCTCGAGAATCCCGCCAACCTGTTCGACTACTACCGCGCGGGCATGTGGGTCAACTTCATGGTCAGCGTGGGGCTGATTGCGTGGTTCGTCGCGCGCATGTCCCGAGCGCTGCGGCTACGTGACGCAGCGCTTGGAGAAGCGCAGCAGCGCTTGCTCCACGACGAACGGGCGGTCGCGCTCGGCGTGCAGGCGGCCACCGTGGCCCACGAAATCGGCACCCCTCTGTCTACAATCGCGATGTTGTCCGAAGAATTGCGCGACGCGGCGCGGACCGACGCGGGACTCGCCCCCTACCGCGCCGATCTCGAGCTGCTCGAGCAGCAGATGATGCTGTGCACGTCGGCGCTCGCGCGGTTGCGCAGCCGCGCAACGACCACGACGAACCGCCAGCCGGTCGACGAATGGCTCGAATCATTTGCCGGGCAATGGCGCCTGCGCCATCCTCACGTGAAGTTCGAGCGGCTTGGCACACCGCCCGCCGATGTCAGTCTCAACGACACGGCGGCCGTCAGCCAGATACTGACGATCCTGCTCGACAACGCCGCGCGCGCGAGCCGCGATCACGTGACACTGTGCTGCGTGCTCGCGCCACGCGGCGACCAGATCGTGTTCGAAGTGTGCGACCACGGTCCGGGCATTCCGGCCGCGCTGCGCGGCTCGCTCGGCGCGATGCCGGTGGAGAGCACGCAGGGCGGTCACGGCGTCGGCCTGTATCTGGCGTTTTCGGCGGCGGCGCGTCTGAAGGGATCGATCGAGCTGACCGACGTCAACGGCGGACGGCCGCGCGGCACGCGTGCGGTGCTGCGACTACCGCTCGCCGCGCGCAAGATTTCCGGAGCGAGCCCACATGGCGCCGCGCCATCCAACACGGAGAAACAGGCATGAGCGAGAAGAATTTTCTGGTGATCGACGACGACGAAGTGTTCTCCGGCATCCTCGCGCGGGGCTTGACGCGGCGCGGCTACACGGTGACCGAAGCACACAACGCGGACGAGGCGATCCGGCTCGCGAATCAGCAGAAGTTCAGCGAGATCACCGTGGACCTGCATCTCGGCAACGACTCCGGCCTGACGCTCGTCGCGCCGTTACGCGATCTGCAGCCCGATGCGCGCATGCTCGTGCTGACCGGCTACGCGAGCATCGCCACCGCGGTGCAGGCGGTCAAGGACGGCGCCGACAACTATCTCGCAAAGCCCGCCAACGTCGAGACGATCCTGTCGGCGCTGCAAAGCGAGGCGAGCGCGTTGCAGGCCGAGGCGGCGATCGAGCATCCGCAGCCGCTGTCGGTGGCGCGGCTCGAATGGGAGCATATCCAGCGTGTGCTCGCAGAACACAACGGCAATATCTCGGCGACCGCGCGCGCGTTGAACATGCATCGGCGCACGTTGCAGCGCAAGTTGGCGAAGCGGCCGGTGAAGCAGTAGGCGGCGATCTTCTGGCGCGGCGTTGGCTGTTCGAGGCGCCGTCGCGGGAAGGGCGGCACCAAACAAAACGGGCTGCCTATGCGAAGGCAGCCCGTTTTTCATGCATCAGCGCTTCGCGCTGTCACCGCGCATGTCAAAGCACGTAGCGCGACAGATCCTCGTCTTCGGCGATTTCGTTCAACGCGCTATCGACATACGCCGCGTCGATCTGCACTGCATGGCCCGAATGATTGCCGGCCGAGAACGACACTTCTTCGAGCAGTTTTTCAATCACCGTATAAAGACGCCGCGCGCCGATGTTCTCGGTCTTCTCGTTGACCGAGTACGCGATCTCGGCGAGACGGCGGATGCCGTCGTCGGCGAATTCGAGGTGCACGTCTTCGGTCGCGAGCAGGGCCTGGTATTGCTTGACGAGGCTCGCATCCGTCGACACGAGGATCGATTCGAAGTCGTTGACCGACAGCGAATCGAGCTCGACGCGAATCGGGAAGCGTCCCTGCAGCTCGGGAATCAGATCGCTCGGCTTCGCGAGATGAAACGCGCCGCTCGCGATGAACAGGATGTGATCGGTCTTCACCATGCCGTACTTGGTGTTGATCGTCGTGCCTTCGACGAGCGGCAGCAGATCGCGCTGCACGCCCTGACGGGACACTTCACCGCCGCCCGCTTCGTTGCGCGACGCGATCTTGTCGATTTCGTCGAGGAACACGATGCCGTTCTGCTCGACGTTCTGCACCGCCTTGCTCTTCACCTCTTCGTCGTTCAGCATCTTGCCGGCTTCTTCGTCGGTGAGCACCTTCAGCGCTTCCTTGACCTTCATCTTGCGGCGCATCTTCTTGCCGCCGCCGATATTGGCGAACATCGAGCGGATCTGCTCGGTCATGTCTTCCATGCCCGGCGGCCCCATGATGTCCATGCCGACCTGCGGCTGCTCGACGTCGAGCTCGATTTCCTTGTCGTCGAGCTGGCCTTCGCGCAGGCGCTTGCGGAACGTTTGACGCGTCGTGCTGCCTTCATCGGCGGTGTCGGTCGAGCTCGAGCTCGAACCGAAGCCGACCGGCCGTGCGGTTGGCAGCAGGATGTCGAGGATGCGGTCTTCGGCCAGATCGCCGGCCTTGGTCCGCACTTTGCGCATTTCGGTTTCGCGGGTCTGCTTGACCGAAATTTCGATCAGGTCGCGCACGATACTGTCGACGTCGCGGCCCACGTAGCCGACTTCGGTGAATTTGGTCGCTTCGATCTTGATGAACGGCGCGTCCGCGAGCTTCGCGAGACGCCGCGCGATTTCGGTCTTGCCGACGCCGGTCGGTCCGATCATCAGGATGTTCTTCGGCGTGATTTCCTGGCGCAGCGGTTCGTCGACCTGCTGACGGCGCCAGCGGTTGCGCAGCGCGACCGCCACGGCCTTCTTCGCGCGGCCTTGGCCGATGATGTGTTTGTCGAGTTCGGAGACGATCTCGGCGGGGGTCATGGTGCTCATCGATGGGTCCTTACTCGATCGTCTCAATGACGCGGTTATGGTTCGTGTAAATGCACATGTCGCCGGCGATTTCCAGCGACTTCTCCACGATGTCGCGCGGCGACAGCTCGGTGTTGTCGGCAAGCGCCTTCGCGGCCGCCTGCGCGTACGCACCGCCCGAGCCGATCGCACAGATGCCGCCTTCGGGATCGAGCACGTCGCCGTTGCCGGTGATGACGAGCGTGGTGCTCGCGTCCGCGGCGATCAGCATCGCCTCGAGACGACGCAGCATGCGGTCGGTGCGCCAGTCTTTCGCGAGCTCCACGGCCGCGCGCGTCAGATTGCCCTGATGTTTTTCCAGCTTCGCCTCGAAGCGGTCGAGCAGCGAGAAGGCATCCGCCGTGCCGCCGGCGAAGCCGACCAGCACCTTGCCGTTGTAGATGCGCCGGACCTTCTTCGCGCCGCCTTTCATGACGATGTTGCCGAGCGTGACCTGGCCGTCGCCGCCGAGCGCCACCTTGTTGCCGCGGCGCACGGAAACGATCGTCGTGCCGTGAAATTGCTCCATATGCGTTCCTCTTTGCAAAACGGGTAGAACGCGGCAGCGCTGTGCGCTACCGCATGAATCCAGTCAGCGGACGGCGCGCCGGGCGGCGCGCTCGTGAGCGCATGTCCGATCTATTTTAGGGCGCGCGCGGTCATATCAAGATCCGCCGGAAGGCATAGGACGAAAAACTGAAAATCCGCTTAGCCTGAGAAACGAGGCGGGAAGGGACGGCGGGGCGGGACGGATGGCGGAGCATGCGCGGATGTCGCGCAAAAAGAAAAGGCGCACGATTCACCGTGCGCCTCTCGACGAAGCAGCGTTTTCAGGGCGCCAAGCCGAAGCCGCGCCGCAGATAATCAGTCGCCGAACAGCTTCTGGCGCAGTTCGCGGCGCTCCTGGGCTTCGAGCGACAGCGTAGCCGTGGGCCGTGCGAGCAGACGCGGAATGCCGATCGGCTCGCCGGTTTCCTCGCACCAGCCATAGTCGCCCGCCTCGATTCGCGCGATCGATTGCTGCACCTTCTTCAGCAGCTTGCGTTCGCGGTCGCGCGTGCGCAGTTCGAGCGCATGCTCTTCCTCGATGGTGGCGCGATCGGCCGGGTCCGGCACGATGACCGTTTCGCGCAGGTTCTCGGTCGTCTGGCCGGCGTTGCGGAGAATGTCCGCCTGCAACTGTTCGAGCCTGTTCTTGAAGAAGGCGAGCTGATCCGCATTCATGTAATCCTTGTCGCTCATCTTCAGGATTTCGGCTTCGGTCAAGAGTCGTTTCGTCGTCATCTGGCTTACTTCTTCAATGTGAGGCAAAACTCATAGGGCCCGCACTTTCGTATTGCCCACAAACGCGTCGCGCGGACGCGCAGCGCAGGGTGGCCACGAACGTTGGACTGTCGTGACGCCGAAGCGCCTGGCGCCCACACACCGGGCGTTGCTAGCTACGCCGCTGCGGGGCCGAACTCCTCTGGAAACCGATTCACACATGCTCCTGAGGCATCGCTCGCCGACGAGCGCGTGCCCTTTCAGGCCATGCCCGCCGGCGTTTTCGGCGTGTCTCCGGACAAGATTTTCCGGCGCCGTTTCAGGCCCGTCGCGGGATACGCGCGACCGGGCAATTCGTTGTCATTCTCCAGTGGGCACGTATTGTAACTGAATCACAATACGGCACCGCAACTGCTGAAAGCCGGCCTGCGGCGCTGCGATATCCCGAAAATATAACGCGCAGAAAGCCAAAAAGCGATGGTCGTGCGCGCTTTAATACAGCAGGGTTTTCACGCGTTTTTCATATGGCCTGGATTCGAAAGGCCTCGGCGCCGCGGCGTCGCAGTTTCAGCAGAGGATTCACGCCCGCGCAGTCGGCGGCGGGCGTCTCACCGCACTAGAAGTAGCACGGCGCATGCCGCGCTGCGCGCGGCGTGTCGTGGGCTTGCTCCGAGGCTTGCTTGCGCGACGGCGCTGCGCCCGCTCAGGCGAGGCAGGCGTCGAGACCGTCGGTGATCAGATCGCGCGGCAGTTCGATGCCGATGAACACCATTTTGTTGGTCTTCTTCTCGGCCGGTTGCCATTTCGCGGCGAGGTCGCTGCCCATCATTTGATGCACGCCCTGGAACACGACCTTGCGATCGACGCCCTTCATGTACAGCACGCCCTTGTAGCGCAGCAGGTGCTCGCCATAGATCTGCAGGATGCCGCCGAGGAAGTCTTCGAGCTTGTTCGGATCGAACGGACGATCGCTGCGGTACACGAACGACTTGATCTTGTCGTCGTGATGCGCATGGTGGTGATGTCCGTGACCATGGCCTTCGTGATCGCAATGGCCATGGTCGTGATCGCAATTGGCGTGATCGTGGTCATGGTCGCCTTGCGTGTGGCCGTGCTCGTCGTGCGCGTGCGCGTGGCTATGCGCGTGTTCGTCTTCGCTCAGGAAGTCCGGATCGATTTCGAGCTTCGAGTTCAGGTTGAAGCCGCGCAGATCGAAAATTTCCTTGATGTCCGCCTCGCCGAAATTGACGACCTTGATCGCCGCCTTCGGGTTCATGTGCAGCAGACGGTGGCGCAGATCGCCCACGTGCCGCTCGTCGACGAGATCGGCCTTCGTGATGAACAGCCGGTCCGCGAAACCGACCTGGCGCTGCACCACTTCGTGCTCGTCGAGCTGATGGTTCGCATGCTTCGCGTCGACCAGCGTGATGATCGCGTCGAGCAGGAATTCGCTCGCGATCTGGTCGTCCATGAAGAAGGTTTGCGCGACCGGGCCCGGATTCGCGAGGCCGGTGGTTTCGATCACGACGCGGTCGAAGTCCACTTCGCCCGCCTGCTTCTTCGCGGCCAGATCGTTGAGCACGCGCGACAGGTCGCCGCGAATCGTGCAGCAGATGCAGCCGTTGCTCATCTGGATGATCTGCTCGCTCGTGTCCTGCACGAGGATCTCGTTGTCGATGTTCTCTTCGCCGAACTCGTTCTCGATGACGGCGATCTTCATGCCGTGCTTTTCGTTCAGGATGCGCTTGAGCAGGGTGGTTTTGCCGCTGCCGAGAAAGCCGGTCAGGATGGTGACTGGAATCATGTGGGTCGCCTGTAAGTCGTGAAACGGTGCGTGATCGGACGCTAGCGCAAGGCTAGCCAGATGCGTTAGGCGGGCCGCCGCAGCCAGATGGCGCGAGCCCCGTCCAGCCGGTCATTGAAACATATTTGCCTGGCGGGTGCAGGGGCGGCCGCGCTGCGGCCGGCTGATGGCCGCCCTGCGCGGAGGCGGGCCGCCGCCACCACGCGCAATCACCGGGAAGATGAGGGCGATCAGGCGATTTGCAACAGCAGCCCCTTCAGATACTCGCCTTCGGGGAACGCAGTGAGCAGCGGATGATCGACGCCCGCGCCAAGGCGCTTCAGGATGCGTGCGTCGACGCGTGCGTCGGCGGCCGCGCCCGACACGATCTTCTGGAACAGCTCGGGATCGATCGCGCCCGAGCACGAGTACGTGAACAGCAAACCGCCCGGGCGCAGCAGCTTCAGGCCCGTCAGATTGATGTCCTTGTACGCGCGCGAGGCGCGGTCCACGTGCTCGCGCGATGGCGCGAATTTCGGCGGATCGAGCACGATCAGGTCGAAGCGTTCGCCTTCGTCGTAGAGGCGCCGCAATGTCTTGAACGCGTCGGCGTCGAGCCAGGTCGCGCGGTCGGCGTCGAAGCCGTTGGCCGCGACGTTCTGCTGCGCGAGCGCGAGCGCTTCACCCGACGAATCGACCGACACCACGCGCTTTGCGCCACCCCTGAGCGCCGCGAGCGAAAAGCCGCCGGTGTAGCAGAAGCAGTTCAGCACGTCGCGATCTTTCGCGAACTGCTGCACGAGCAGGCGGTTATCGCGCTGGTCGACATAGAAGCCGGTCTTGTGGCCGTTGCGCACGTCGACGTGATAGCGCACGCCGTTTTCGCTCGCGATCAGCTTCTCGGAAGGCGGCTCGCCCGCGAGCACGCCGGTGATCTGCTCGAGCCCTTCCTTCTGACGGATCGACACGTCCGAGCGCTCGTAGACGTTCGGGCAGCCGGTCGCGCCGACCAGCGCCGCGACGATCGCGTCCTTCCACGCTTCGACGCCGGCCGCCATGAACTGACAGACGATCTGGCTGCGCTGATCCGCGTCCTCGGCGACGTAGTAATCGACGATCAGGCCCGGCAGACCGTCCGCCTCGCCGAAGATCAGCCGCACGGCGCCGGTGTCGCGCACCATCGCCTGACGATGCGCGAACGCGCGCTGCACGCGGCGCTTGAAGAACGCGTGATCGATCGGCTCGGCTTCGTCGAAGCTCCAGACGCGCGCGCGGATCTGCGAGTGCGGGCTGTAGGCGGCGCGGGCGAGAAAGCGGCCATCGTGCGCGCGCACGAGCACGGTCGCGCCGGGCGCGGGGCGGCCGTCGACGTGCTCGATCGCATTGGCATAAACCCACGGATGGCGGCGCAGCAGCGATTTTTCTTTCGACGGTTTGAGCGTAACGGTATTCATCAGGTGTAGGTAAAGTGCAAGCGAAGGCGGCGCGTCGTGGCGCGCGGCGTCAGTCGCGTGATCAGTTGCGTTTCTTTGCGCGAGGATGCGCGATGTCGTAGACGTGGGCGAGGTGCTGGAAATCGAGGCCCGTATAAACCTGCGTCGCGGTGATGCTCGCGTGGCCGAGCAGCTCCTGCACGGCGCGCAGGTCGCCGCTCGACTGCAGCACGTGCGTCGCGAACGAATGGCGCAGCACGTGCGGATGCACGTTGGCCGGAATGCCGGCGGCGAGCGCCGCGCGCTTCACGCGCTCGCGCACGACGTTCGGCGACAGCCGGTTGCCGCGCGCCGACAGGAACAGCGGATGCGGATCGTGGCGGACCATCGGTTCGCGCACCGCGAGCCATGCGTTCAGCGCCGCGACCGCCTTGCTGCCCACCGGCACGACGCGCCGCCGGTTGCCTTTGCCGAGCACTTCGACTTCGCCGGAATCGAGTTTCAGCCAGCCGGCCGAGCGATAGCCGTCGACGTCGGCGAAACGCGCGTCGAGGCCGACCAGTTCGGCGAGGCGCAGGCCCGACGAGTAGAACAGCTCGAGCATCGCGTGATCGCGCAGGCCTTCGGGCGAGTCGGCGGGCGGGCTGTCCATCAGGCGCGCGGTGTCGTCGACGGAAAGCGCCTTCGGCAGCGTTTTCGCCTGCTTCGGCGCGCGCACCGCGGCGACCGGATTGGCCGGCAACTCGACGTGGCCCGCGAGCCAGCGATAAAACGCCCGCCATGCCGACAGCCGATGGCCGATCGACCGCGCGGTGAGACCGCCCGCATGCGCGCGCGCGACGGCGCCGCGGATGTCTACGGCGGTGAGGCTTTCGAGCGCTCGGCCTTTGGCGAGCTGCTTCAGTTCCGCGAGTTCATGCGTGTAGCCGCGCAGCGTGTGCGCCGACAGCCGCCGCTCGTGCTCGAGATGCGACAGGTAGGCGGCGATCGGGTCGGCGGCGGTCACGGTACGCGGTGACGTTGCGTGGCGCGGCTCAGCGCGGCAGCAGCCGGCTCAGCGCGGCGCTCGCGAGCGCGCCGATCTGCGTGAGGAAATCGGTGGCCATGCCTTCGTGGAAGCGCCGCGGGTCGGATGAGCCCATCACGAGCAGGCCGAACGTCGGCGCGTCTTCGACACCTTCGGGGTCGCGCAGCGCGAGCAGCGCGATCGATTCGGTGCTCTGCGCCGTCCCGTTCGACGCGACGCCGAGCTCGTCGGTCGCGCTCGTTGTCGCGCTTGCCGCCGGGTTGGTCGTCCCGTGGGACGCGACCGCAGCTTGCGCGAGCCATTGCGCGGCCTCGAAGCCGGTGTTTGCGCCGCAGTACGGCGTGCTCAGGCTGCCCGCGAAAATGCGCACTTCCTCGCTGACGTGGCGCGCGAAGTCCGCTTGCGCATACGGCTCGGCGACGTCCCACACGCGCAGAGCCGCTTGCGGCACGTCGAAGATGTCGCGCAGACCGCCGGCGATCGTGCGCGGCAGCGCGTAGGGATCGCGCTCGGCCATCACACGGATGGTCCAGCGGTTGAATTTCGACGCGATGCTGTCGTTCTCGTGACCGTAGCGCAGCAGTTCGGCAAGACGCCGCTCCAGATGCTTGTTCTTGTCGCGCAGCATCTCCATCTGCCGCTCCTGCAGCGACACCGCGGCTTTGCCGTGCGGGTTCGCGAGCCGGATCGTCGCGAGCGTTTCCGCGTGTTCGACGAAGAATTCGGGATTGGCGAGCAGGTATTCGGCGACTTCGCGATCGTTCATGGTTTCGGCTAGAGGACTACGGGACGGCCGCCTCACGGCGGCGCGTCGGTCAATGAGTTAGACGGAGGGCGCCATGTCGGCCGGGCTGGACGGATTGTGCTGCGTCGAGTCCGACGAGGCGCTCGACGCCTCTTCGGCCAGCTCGATCTCCCCTTCGAAGACGGTGGCTGTGGGGCCGGCCATCAGCAGCGGCGCGCCTGGGTGCGCGCTGTCCCAAGTGATGGTCAGATCGCCGCCGTGCGTATGTACGAGCACCGGCGAATCCAGCAGCCCGCGCCGGATGCCGGCCGCGACCGCCGCGCACGCGCCGGTGCCGCACGCCAGCGTTTCGCCCGCGCCGCGTTCGTAGACGCGCAGCCTGATCTCGTTGCGGTTGACGATCTGCATGAAGCCCGCGTTGACCCGCTGCGGGAAGCGCGTGTGCCGCTCGATGGCCGGACCTTCGGCGAGCACCGGGAACACCTCGGTATCGTCGACGACCTGCACGGCGTGCGGATTGCCCATCGACACCACCGACATCCAGCGCGTCGCGCCGTTCACGTCGAGCGGCCAGAGCGTATCCTCGCCTTCGCGGCGGCCTTGCAGACCCTTGGTCGCGAACGGCACGAGTTCGGGATCGAACACGGGCGTGCCCATGTCGACGATCACTTCGCCGTTGTCCTGCATCGTCAGCGTGATCGTGCCTTTCTGGACCTGCACGCGCACGCTGCGTTGGTCGGTGAGACCGCGCTCGCGCACGAACTTGACGAAGCAGCGCGCGCCGTTGCCGCAGTGTTCGACCTCGCCGCCGTCGCAATTGAAGATGCGATATCTGAAATCGACGCCTTCGACGGTCGGCTTTTCGACCAGCAGCAACTGGTCGGCGCCGACGCCGAAATGGCGGTTCGCCAACGCGCGCACCTGCGCCGTGGTTAGATCAACCGGTCGGGTATAGCCGTCGAGTACGACGAAGTCGTTGCCCGCGCCGTGCATTTTGGTGAATTTGAGCTTCACGTTTTCCGTGTATCCGTTGCTGCGTAGGGCTTCGCGCGTGCTGGCGGAGCCGAAAATCCCGGCCTCACCGCCGTTGCGTGAATCACCCATTGGAGCCGTGCTCGGCCAATAGCAGATGATACACGTTGGCACATCGGAAACGGTACGGCATGCAAGGAGCCCAGCCCCACCTTCAATACACCCCCGGCACCCCCGGCGGGCGTGTCTTGAACCGCTTGTGCACCCAGTAATACTGCTCGGGCATCAGCGGAATCTGCTCTTCGAGAAACTCGTTCATGCGTCGCGCATCAGCGTCATCGTCGCCGGTCGGATAGTCGTCCCAAGGTTTGAAGACCTTGAGCCGGTAGCCCTTGTAGTTCGACAGCACCTCGCCGATGAACGGTACGACCTGCGCGTGCCCGACCTTGGCGAGACGGCCGACTGCGGTCAGCGTGCAGGTCGGCACGCCGAAGAACGGCACGAACGTCGAATTGCGCGCGCCGTAGTCCATGTCCGCGCCGAGCATCACCGGTTTGCGTTCGCGCAGCCAGCGCAGCACGACGCGCGCGCTGTCCGCGCGGCTCGCCATGTCCGCGCCGAAACGCGCGCGCGCTGCTTTGGCGGCTTCCTCGAACTCCTGATTCGACATCGGCTGATAGAGCGAGCCGCACTGGCGCTTCAGCGAGTAGTTCAGAAAGATCGAACCGGCCTCGATGCCGACAAAATGAAAGCCGAGAAACAATGTGGGCGGCAGGTTCGGATCCGTCAGGTCGATCGCGCTGTCGAGCTGGATCAGCTTGTCGAGCTTCTTCGCCGAGCCGAACCACTGCACGCTGCGCTCGAGATAGCTGCGGATCGCATGACGGAAGTGCTTTTGCGCGACGTCCTCGCGGCGCTCGTCGCTCCAGTCGGGGAAGCACAGCTTCAGATTGATATGAACGATGCGCCTGCGACGGCTCGGGATCTGGTAGAGCAGCCAGCCGAGCCCGTCACCGAGACGAGCGACCAATCCGTAAGGCAACAGCGCAAGGAGTTTGAGCAGCCCGATCGCGAGCTTCGCGCCGTAGCGGCTCAGCATGCAGCCTCCAGGCGCGCGGCGCCGCAGGGGGCGAAATTGTGGAAAGCGGAAAAATTGACGTGATACCGCACTCGTTTCGACTCTGTGACATTCAAAGGAAGTCGCTATAATAAAGGCTTCGCCGAGTTAATAGACAACTTGCGGGGCGAAGCCGGCGGGTGCGGTCCATGGGTTTTCATGGGTTATGCGTCCATCGGTCAGGTAATCCGCTAAAGCGTCGCCGCTTCAGACTCCCGAAGTCGGCTACGTGGAACGCAACCGTAACCACTAACAGGAGTCTGCAACGTGGCAAACGACTATCTCTTCACTTCCGAATCCGTTTCCGAAGGCCATCCCGACAAAGTCGCGGACCAGATCTCGGACGCGATCCTCGACGCCATCCTCGCTCAAGACAAGTACTCGCGTGTCGCGGCCGAAACGCTGTGCAACACGGGTCTCGTCGTGCTGGCCGGTGAAATCACCACCACCGCGAACGTCGACTACATCCAGATCGCGCGCAACACGATCAAGCGCATCGGCTACGACAACACCGACTACGGCATCGACTACCGCGGCTGCGCGGTGCTCGTCGCCTACGACAAGCAGTCGCCGGACATCGCCCAGGGCGTGGACCGCGCGCACGACAACAACCTCGATCAAGGCGCGGGCGACCAGGGCCTGATGTTCGGTTACGCGTGCGAGGAAACGCCGGAACTGATGCCGCTGCCGATCCACCTGTCGCACCGCCTCGTCGAGCGTCAGGCCAATCTGCGCCGCGACGGCCGTCTGCCCTGGCTGCGTCCGGATGCCAAGTCGCAGGTTACCGTGCGCTACGTCGACGGCAAGCCGCATTCGATCGACACCGTCGTACTGTCCACCCAGCATTCGCCGGACATCGCGCTCGACACGCTGCGCGAAGCGGTGATCGAGGAAGTGATCAAGCCGACGCTGCCGGCCGAGCTGATCAAGGGTGACATCAAGTTCCTCGTGAACCCGACCGGTCGTTTCGTGATCGGCGGTCCGCAGGGCGATTGCGGTCTGACGGGCCGCAAGATCATCGTCGATACGTACGGCGGCGCGGCGCCGCACGGCGGCGGCGCGTTCTCGGGCAAGGATCCGTCGAAGGTGGACCGCTCGGCAGCGTACGCCGGCCGTTACGTCGCCAAGAACATCGTGGCCGCGGGCCTCGCATCGCGCTGCCTGATCCAGGTGTCGTACGCGATCGGCGTCGCCCAGCCGACCTCGGTGATGGTCAACACGTTCGGCAGCGGCCGCGTGTCGGATGCGACGATCACGGAACTCGTGCGTCAGCATTTCGACCTGCGTCCGAAGGGCATCATCCAGATGCTCGACCTGCTGCGCCCGATCTACGAGAAGAGCGCGGCGTATGGTCATTTCGGCCGCGAAGAGCCGGAATTCACGTGGGAAGCCACCGACAAGGCGCTCGCACTCGCCGAAGCGGCAGGCACTGAGCCGGTCGCGGCGCTTGCCGAATAAGGGCGAGCCGATCGCCGCTTGAAAGCAAACAAACCCCGCCGGCGTGAGCCGGCGGGGTTTGTTTTTGTCTATCGATGGCGTAGCGATGCTGCCGCGCGAAGCACGTCGTCGAGGCGGCGCGCTCGAAGTCTTGCGGTGCTCTCGAAGTCAGCCCAGCGGTGAACGGCCAGCCGGTCGGCAGATCAGCGGTCTAGCCACTCAACGCGCAACTGCAACTCACCGGCCCAGCAATCTCACCGGCTCGCAAACGCAAACGCAAACGCGAACCACCCGCCGCTGCTCGCCGACAGGCGACGCGGTCGGCGGCTCGCAGGCGTGCGCACCGCCGGTGCGCGTTTCGCGACCGCGAGGCGCAACGGTGTCGGTTTGCGCAGCAGCGTGCGCAGCGACAGACGGCGCGTGCCGCTCTGCTGGCGTAGCGCCGAGAAGAACGTATGGAACCAGGTGCGAAAGCCGTCGACGGCCTTCGCGTCGCGCCACTGCTCGCCGAGCGCGCGGGTGCGCGCGGCATGATGGCGCAGCGCCCGCATCATATGGCGGCGCGCGGGACGCGCCGCTTTCAGCGCGGCGCGGGTAAGACGGGTGCTCAAAAGAGTATGCATGGCTTCACATTTAGGCAATGAACCGCACGTCGGCGCGTGCACCGGATGTGCACGGACAAACAGCACCATATGTGCCAATGACGGGGTTGCGATGAACGGCCTGAAAGCGGGAAATTCGGTGCGGGTCGTGGCGCAGGAGATTGCGACGCGAAACACGGCGCACAGCGCAGCGAAGGTACAACGCGGAGAAACCGACGGCACGGGCCCTGACGGCCTGCGCACAACAGAAAACTGCGTAAGCGGCGATCGACATGCGAGCAGGCTACATGGGAATCGTGACGTTAGAAAGTCGGTTAATACCCTGCGCGAACCAGATTTCTCCGTGGATCGAATCGTCGCGGATGCCAGTTTGCTGTCACCCCTTACGGGCGATTTGCGTGCGCGTTTGCCCAGCGAATGTGCGGTGCGGGCGCGCCGCGCGCCTGAAACCGGTGCATTGGCGCGCCGCGAAAAGCGAAGGCGACCGGCGCAAAAGATCAGCGGGACGCAGGAGCCTCTCGCGGTGAACCAACGCATCCCGATCGCGCCCGTTTTACAATCGAACATCAGTTAGTCGACGGTAACGGAACGCCATGTCACTCCATTCGAAGAAAGAGCAGATTCAAACGTTGCGGGAGCAGGGTTTTGTCGTCGTGCCAGGACTCGTGTCGCCCGAGCGTTGCGACGAGCTGAAGCGGATCGCGCAGCGGCAACTGCAGGAAGCGGCGGCGCCGATCGAATTCGAAGCGGATTTGCAGTATCCGGGCGCGCCGTCATCGAAGGATGCTCCGGGCGGACATACGGTGCGGCGCCTGCTCGACGCGTACGGTCGTCACCCCGCGTTCGCGCAATGGGCGACCGCGTCCGAAATCCGTGGCTGGATGGAGCTGTATTTTGGCGAGGAGCCGCGTCTGTCGCGCGCGCATCACAACTGCATGATGACCAAGCACCCCGCGTACGGCAGCCTGACCGGCTGGCATCGCGACGTGCGCTACTGGTCGTTCGAGCGCGACGACCTGATGTCGGTGTGGCTCGCGGTCGGCCCGGAAACAGTCGATAACGGCGCGCTGTGGTTCGTGCCGCAATCGCACGGCGCCGCGTTCACATCGGACCGTTTCGACGAAGCGAAGTTTTTCCGCACGGATCTCGCCGAGAACGACGCCGCGATCCGCACGGCGGTGTCGCCCGAGCTGAAGACTGGCGACGTGGTGTTCTTTCACTGCAACACGCTGCACTCGGCCGGCAAGAATCTGAGCGACCAGGTGAAGTTCTCGCTGGTGTTCACCTATCACGGCGCAAGCAATGTGCCCCTGCCCGGCACGCGCTCGGCCGCGAAGCCCGAAATCGCGTTCTAGATTATTGTGGTCGCGGGCCTCGCGCCGACGCTCAGCGCTTGCGCCCCGACATCGCGATTCCCGTCAGCCCGGCGAGCGTCGCCACCACGCCCGCGACGATCAGCACGATCGCCTTGTTGCTCGGCGAGCCGGTAAAGAAGCGCGACACGTCGCTGCTCACCGAATTGAACGCCTGCCCGCCGAAATACAGCAGCACGATACCGCCGACAATCAGCGCGATCGAAATCGCTTTCGTCATCTGCACCTCCCATCAACCTGAACCGGCGAGAGTGTAGGTGAGGCGTGCGTGCTCGTCCATCCCGCATACTGGTTGCGCTGCAAGCGCCGCGTCGATTGGCTAACATAGCGGTCTGGCCGCACCGCGGCGACACCACGACAACAAATCTCCCCAGCAGCACGCCTCCCGCAACGCGCGAATCCTCACGCCCGCCATCCTCGGGCGATCTCATCGACAAGGACACTAGCAATGGCTTACGAAGCAGCTTCAGAACGCTATTCGGACATGCAATACCGCGTCTGCGGCAAGTCGGGTCTCAAACTGCCGGCGCTGTCGCTCGGCCTGTGGCACAACTTCGGCGACACCACGCCGATCTCGACGCAGCGTGACATCCTGCGCACGGCCTTCGACCTCGGCATCACGCACTTCGATCTGGCGAACAACTACGGCCCGCCGTACGGCAGCGCGGAAACCAACTTCGGCCGTCTGTTCAAGGACGATTTCAAACCGTATCGCGACGAGTTGCTGATTTCGTCGAAGGCCGGTTGGGATATGTGGCCCGGTCCGTACGGCCAGGGCGGCGGCTCGCGCAAATATGTGCTCGCGAGTCTCGATCAGAGCCTGAAGCGCATGGGCCTCGATTACGTCGACATCTTCTATTCGCATCGCTTCGACGCGCACACGCCGCTCGAGGAAACCGCGGGCGCGCTCGCGAGCGCGGTGCAGCAGGGCAAGGCGCTGTATATCGGCATCTCGTCGTACTCGTCGGCGAAGACGCGCGAAATGGCGAAGCTGCTCGCCGAATACAAGGTGCCGCTGCTGATCCATCAGCCGTCGTACAACATGCTGAACCGCTGGATCGAACACGACCTGCTCGATACGCTCGATGAAGTCGGCGCGGGCACGATCGCGTTCACGCCGCTCGCGCAGGGATTGTTGACCGGCAAGTACCTGAACGGCGTGCCGGAAGATGCGCGCGTCAACAAGCCGGGCGGCGGTTCGCTCAAAGACGAGCATCTGAGCCCGCGGAACATCGAGCACGTTCGGAAGCTCAACGACATCGCGCAGCGCCGTGGTCAGAGCCTCGCGCAGATGGCGCTCGCGTGGGCGTTGCGCGATCCACGCGTGAGCTCGGTGCTGATCGGCGCGAGCCGCGCGGAGCAGGTGCGCGAGAACGTCGGCGCGCTGAAGAAGCTCGCATTCTCGGCCGACGAACTCGCCGAAATCGATCGCTATGCGACCGAAGGCGGGATCAATCTGTGGGAAAAGCCGTCGACGGATCAGGCGATCTGATCGCGTGAGGAGCCGTCCGCGCAACAGGCGGACGGACGCAAGGGCAAAACGAAGCCGCACGCTCAGCGTGCGGCTTTTCTGCAGGTATTTCGCCGCGCCGCTACACGAGCGCCGGCAGACCCTCGACCAGCGCCACCGCGCACATCACACCGATCAGCGCGCCCAGCACACGCAGCCCGTTGTGTCGCAACTCGGTCTTGCAGGGCAGCGCGCCGACGAATAGCGCGCCGGCCAATGCCATCGGAATGACCAGGATGAAATCGCCGATCGTAAAGTAGGTCATCTTCGTCTCCTCCCATGCGGGATGGTTGCTGTGTCGTTCAGGCAGAGGCCGCGGCTTCGAAATCATGCCGCGCCATTGCACGAATCGAGTATAGGAGACCGATCGAGCGGCGCGACGGCGCCAGCCGGCGCGTCGGCGCTTATTCGTAAGCTGCTGAACCCAGGCGCGGCGCGGCCCGCGGCGATTGGCGCGGCGCAACAAAACGCGGCGGAAAATAGCAAACGTTCGCTTACGCAAGCCTTTCGTTTTGCCGCCGATCCATGCGGGTTGGCTGATTGCGGCCGGCTCGCGGTGCCCGCACCGCGCGACGCGACCGATGCGCCGGGCTATTCGCGCCCGCGCAGGCGGCTCGCCGCGATCAAGCCGATCACGAGCAGCGCACCGACTAGCCCGACGACGCCGTTCCAGCCATGACCGGCCCACACATGGCCGCCATACGAACCGACCAGGCTCGAGCCGATGTAGTACGCGAGCAGATACAGCGCAGCGGCCTGGCCTTTCGCGTCTTTCGCCAGACGCCCGACCCAGCCGCTCGCGACCGAATGCCCGGCAAAGAACCCGAACGTCACGCAGGCGATACCGGTCGCGATCGCCGCGAGCGGATGCAGCATCGTCAGCGCGAGGCCGAGCACCATCAGCAGCAGGCTCCCGATCAGCACGCGCGCGCGGCCGAACGTGTCGGCCATGCGCCCGGACCATGGCGACGCGACCACGCCAACCAGATAGACGATGAAAATCGCGCCGATCTCCGTCTGATTCAACCGATACGGCGGCGCGAGCAGCCGGTAGCCGATGTAGTTGTACAGCGTGACGAAGCTGCCCATCAGCACGAAGCCGAGCAGGAACAGCAGCGGCAGACCCGGTCGCGTGAACTGGCGCAACAGCAGCATGCGGTGATGCGCGAAGCCGAGCCCGCGGCGCGGCACGAAATGGCGCGACGGTGGCAGCAGCGCGCGGAACGCGAGCATCGACAGCAGGCCGAGCACGCCGATCGTGCCGATCGCGATGCGCCACGAAAACAGATCCGCGACCACGCCGGTGATGACCCGCCCGGCCATGCCGCCGATCGCCGTGCCGCCGACGTACAGGCCCATCGCGAGGCCGAGGCCGTCGGGATGCACTTCCTCGGCGAGATAAGCCATCGCGACGGCCGGCACGCCGCCGAGCGCGAGCCCTTCGAGCGTACGCAGCACGAGCAGCTGGTGCCAGTGCGGCGCGACCGATACGCCAATCGTCAGCACCGACGACACCGTCAGCGACAGCGTCATCAGCTTGTGCCGGCTCCAACCCTCGGAGACGAAACCGGCGACGAAAATCGCGAGCGCGAGTGCAGCAGTGGATAGTGACAACGACAGACTGCTTTGCGCCGGCGTCACGTTGAACGCTTCGGAGAACGACGGCAGCAGCGGCTGCACGCAGTAGAGCAGCGAGAACGTCGCGTAGCCGGCGAACAACAGCGCGAGGCTGGCACGCCAGTACGCGCGCGAGCCGCGTTCGAGATAAGGGATGTCCGACGCGGTGGTGGTGCTTGCGCAAGCAGCTGAAGCTGCGCCGCGGGAGGGAACGGCAGATGCAGTCCGCTGGGATTGCGGCGGCAGGGTCACAACAAAACTCCTTGGGTCACACGGAAACGCGCAAAAGTGTTAAGGATACGCTGAAAACGCGTTTCAAGCCGGCGTCGCGGGCAACGCGACGTGCCAATGGTGACCCGCAGCGCTCCATCCGCAGCACGTCGCGCGCCTGTCTCCCGGCACTCGGATGATGATCAGGGTTCAGCGTGACCAGGATGTCCGAGTCGGATGTGCCGATCGTGCCCGTGTCGCTGTACGAAAGGTTGATGCCCGACACCGGCAGACCGATGTTATCGATGATCGAATGCAGCTCGCCGGCCGGAATCAGCTGACGGATGCGCGCATCGACACGATCGGTCAGCACCGCGGTTTCCTCGACGCGCATGCCGGTTTTCGCGCGCATGTGCAGCGCGATCGTGCCGGCATCGACGGCGGGGAAAAAGTCGCGGCCGATAAACGGCAGCAACAACAGCGACGCGCAACAGCACGCGAGAAACAGCGTGACGAACAGTCCCGGTCGCGCGACTCGCGCTTCGAGAAATACGCGGTAGCGCTCGCGCAAACGCGAGAAACCGCGCTCGAACGCGTAGTGCATGCGCATCAACGGATTGCGCGTTTGCACCGGAGTGTGATGTAAATCCGCGGGCTTGTGGTGATAGCGCAGCAGATACTTCGCGAGCGTCGGCACGAGCGTACGCGAGAAGAAGTACGACGCGAGCATTGCGAACACCACCGCTTCGGCAAGCGGAATGAACAGATAGTGCGCGACACCGGTGAGCAGAAACATCGGCACGAACACGATACAGATCGACAGCGTCGACGAGAATCCCGACCGCGAGCGTGAGGCCGCCGAGCGTCATGATGTTGATCGTCTGACCGAGCGCGGACAACGCGATGATCGACGTGATCATCGACAACGGAATCGATACTGCGATGATCAGCGTCGCGCGCCAGTTGCCGAGGAACAGCAGAATCATCAGGCCCGTCAGGCACGCGGCGATCAGCGCTTCACGCAATACGCCCTGCACGGATGCCCGCACGAACAGCGATTGTTCGGCGACGGGGTCGATATTCAGCGACGGCGGCACCAGATTGCGCAGCGTCGGCATCATCGTCTTGATGCGGTCGACGATATCGAGCGTGGACGTGTTGCCGCTTTTGTTGATCGTCAGCAGTGCGGCGCGCTGGCCGTTCACGCGCACGACGTTGGTCTATGTCGGTGGGCGTGCGCAGAATAGTCAACGGTCCGACGATCAGCAACAGCAGCACCAGCACGACGAACGTATAGGGGCGCCGTAGCGCGAGACGAACGATCCACATGACTAGCGCAGACGAATGAAACGAGCGGCGACCGCGCCGCGCGGATCGGAAACGCAGGCGCGCACCTCGGCGCGAAGGCAGGTGCGAAGCTGCGCGGCGTCCGCATCTGGCAGATCGTTCCGGCAGTGCACGTTTTTGATGTCTCCCCCCGCAGGGTTTATGATGGTCTGCATTACGACGTCTGACGCCGAGATAATCGGCCGTGCTCAGCGTAATGGGAATAGGGCGAAACGACGGGTGAAAGCCTTCTATTCGCCTTCCCAAAGCCCCGCAAAGCGGGAACAATGACTCGAACCTCTTACGCGCCATGCGCGCGACAGATTAAGTGCGCACGCAACGTCAAATGCGAAGCGGCGTTTTTATCATCACCTCGACCGGCGTGAAATCATAAAGCCGGCTAAGGGAAGCGGGGAATTATCATGGAAGTCGGTTCCATTGTCCGATCGGTACATATCGCCGTGCCGCAAGGCGCGCGCGGAATCGTCATGCGCATTCTTGGCGACATGGCGATGGTGGCATGGTACGCCGGCGAGCCCGGCGCCTCGCAGCAACTCAATACCGAACCCTTTTTCCTGGAAGATCTGATCGATACCGGCGACCTGATACGTCCGGCCGGCGCGCAGACGCATTGAACGAGAGGCTTACCGGTTGCTCATTGCCGTTGTGTGATCCGCAGGTGCGGGCTGTAGTGATGCTGTAAGGTGAGATCGGCTCGCCAGCATCGCCGTGGGCCGATGCGCGCGTCGATTCACGGCGGGTCCCAAATCAGCCCGTATTTCTAGCGATGCCACCCACGCATTGTGAGTCGTCGCCCTCGTCTTTACCCGCGGCGCGGCGCACAATGCGGGGCATGAACGACACCATTCCCGACAATTCCTATCCCGAGGCCGGCGCCGATGGCGCCGTGCCATTCGCGCGGCTCACGCCGGAAACCGTGCTCGACGCGATCGACGGCGTGCTCGCAACGACCGGCGTGCGTACCGACGGCCGTCTGCTGCCGCTCAACAGCTATGAAAATCGCGTGTATCAGGTCGGCGTCGAAGACGGTCCGCCCGTGGTCGCGAAGTTCTATCGTCCCGAGCGCTGGAGCGACGCGGGGATTCTCGAAGAGCACGCGTTCGTCGCCGAACTCGCCGCGCGCGAGATCCCAGCCGTGCCCGCGCGCGTGCTCGATGGCCGCACGCTGCACAGCTTCGACGGCTTCCGCTTCTCGGTCTTCGAGCGACGCGGCGGTCGCGCGCCGGATCTCGACCGGCGCGACACGCTGGAATGGCTGGGGCGTTTCATCGGACGTATTCATGCGTTCGGGCAGACCCAGGACTACGTAGAACGTCCCACGCTAAACATCGACACGTTCGGCTACGAGCCGCGCGACTTCCTGCTCGCGCACCGTTTCGTTCCCGACGATCTGCGCACCGCGTGGGAAACCGTCGTGAATCTCGCGCTCGAAGGCGTCGCGGGTGCGTTCGAGCGGGCTGGCGAGATTCGCAGGCTGCGTCTGCACGGCGACTGTCATCCGAGCAACGTGCTGTGGACCGACGCGGGCCCGCATTTCGTCGATTTCGACGACAGCCGCATGGGGCCCGCGATTCAGGATCTGTGGCTGCTGCTGCCGGGCGAGCGTGCGGAGGCGTCGCGCGCGCTGGCCGATCTGCTCGCCGGTTACGAGGATTTCTGCGAATTCGATCCGCGCGAGCTGTATCTGATCGAAGCGCTGCGCACGTTGCGGCTGATTCACTATCAGGCATGGCTCGCGCGCCGCTGGAACGATCCGGCGTTTCCGGCTGCGTTTCCGTGGTTCAACACACAGCGCTACTGGGAAGATCGCATCCTCGAGATGCGCGAGCAGATCGGCGCGATGCAGGAAGGGCCGTTGTGGCCGGTTTGACGTGTTGACGGTCAAGGCGCCTGCGACGCCACATTCGACGACTCCACCAACGTCGATCTGACAATTACCTCCGCGCGCACGTCCCGCCCAATCGCTTCGATCGCGGGACGCATGCGCGTGAAATCGTCGGGCGTGCAGACGTCGCTGTCGAAATGGGTGGCGCCGTCGCGCGTCATCGTGACCACGTTGCTGCGCGGGTCGAACGCGTACTGCGACGTGAAATCGACGAAGCGGTCCTGCGTGCGTTGCGCCTCCGGCATGTCGAGCACGCGGAAATTGGCCGGCAGTTCGATGCGCGCGCGTTCGTGGATCGCGAGGTTGTGGCACACGAACGGCTGCGTGCGCTTGCGTTCGCCGAGCCAGTAGCGCGTGTCGGCTTCGACGCCACCGCCGAGGCTCGTCAAGGCCGGAATCGAGGCCGTCATGCCGGTCACCACGAGACTCTCGAGCGTGCCTTTCATCGTCAGCGTGAGCGGGCCGTCGGCCGCGCTGAGGTCGCTCGTCGTCAGCGTCGCGGTGCCGCGCAGATTCGCGTTGCGTAACTCGGCCTGAATCGATTCCTCGCGTTGCGCGGGCGATTGCGTGCGCAGCCGCGCGCGGGCCTGCTCGGCGTACGGCCCGGCATCCTGCAGCCGATACGTGAAGCTCGCCGAGCCATCCGGTTCGATCTTGATCGCGAGATCGGTGCTGCGCGACATCTGCGCGGTGGCCGGCGTTTGCGCGAGCACGCCGTCGCCGATCAGCACGGTAGGACGGTCCATGTCGGACGAAGGCAGAAAACCGAATTCGACGTTCGACGCGGTCGAATCCGCGTACATCTGCAAATCGGGCAGCCACGTGATCGCATGATTGATGACGCCGTAGCCCGGGACGCTCGGCAGCGTGTAGATCGTGCCGCTGCTGATCAACGCCGGCTCGTTGCGCACGCCGAGCGCGTCGAGCAGCGCGCCGTAGAGCGCGACGTGGTCCTTGCAGTCGCCATAGCGGTTCGCGAGAATCGCGCTCGCGCTGTGCGGCACGACGGCGCCACGTCCGACGTAGATCGCAACATAGCGGATATTGCGGCGAACCCAGTCGTACAGCGTTTTGGCTTTGTCGTGTGGGGTGTGATCGTGCGCGGTCAACTGCTGCGCGAGCTGGGTGATCGCGACGTCGTGCGCGCCCGGGTCGGCCGCGGAGCTGCGATAGGAGGCGGCGAACGCGGCATAGCTCGGGAAGGTCGACACCATCAGCCGATCACCGTACGACACGTACGCGACCGAGCCGCGTTCGAGCCGGTCGAAGTGTGCCTTGTCATAGCGGAATTCGTAACGCGTGCGGTCGTCGCGCGTGACCGGTGTCACTGCGCTGAAGCCGCGCGCGTCCGCATACAGCGGCTTGTCGGCGGGCAGGTCGTAGATCAGGCGGAAGTTGCGGGTCGGCGCGAGATCGGGCGGCGTGAAGTCGCTGAATTCGCCCGGCACTATCGGCTGACGCTGCGTCTTGCGGTACGTCAGATGTACGCGCGCGCCGGGTTCGACCGCGGGGAACACGATCACCTTTTCCTGGATGTCCTGGAACATCGGCGCGTCGAACGAGCGGACTTCCTGCACGTCGCGGATCTGCTCGGGCGCAACGTCGTGACGCTTGCCGTCGGCGGTGACCGTGTAGGCCTCGAGGATCTGCACGTCGGCCATGTTGCGGTTGAACCAGACGTATTGCTGAGCGACCCGCTCGACGCCGGCTTCGTTGTTCACGCGCAGCGTCATCGAATCGAGCTTCGCATACGAGCCGTCAGCGTTGACGGTGAAGGTCTGCGTCTCGCCTTCGTTGGTGTAGGGATCGTCCAGGTTGAGCGGCGCGCTCGCGCTCGCGGCGTGAATGCCGGCCAGCCAGCCGGCGGAGGCAAGGACCACGAGGCAGAGTCGCATGACGACGGGCTACACGCTGTAAGCGGCGCCACCCGACGCCGCAATCTCCCGCGCGGCCTTGGCGCCTTCGACCTGCAATAGCGTCGGCAGCGACACGCCATTTTTCGCCGCCGTCACCTCCGCCAGAATCGACACCGCGATCTCGGGCGGCGTCCTGCTGCCGATATAAATGCCGACAGGTCCATGCAAGCGGGCCAGTTCGGCTTCGTTCAGATCGAACTCCTTCAGGCGCTCGCGTCGCGCGTGATTGTTCCTGCGCGAGCCGAGCGCGCCGACATAAAACGCCGGCGTCTTCAATGCTTCCATCAGCGCGAGATCGTCGAGCTTCGGATCGTGCGTGAGCGCGATCACCGCGCAGCGCTCGTCGAGCTTCATGTCGATCACGGTATCGTCCGGCATCGTGCGTACGATCTTCGTGCCCGGCACGTCCCATTCCTCGGTGTATTCCTCGCGCGGATCGCAGACCGTCACCTGATAATCGAGCCCCACCGCGATATGGCACAGGTAGCGAGACAACTGCCCGGCGCCGATCACTAGCATCCGGTAGCGCGGGCCGTGGATCGTCGACAGACGCTCACCGTCGAAATGCACGCCGTCGGTCGCCTGTGCGTCGTCGAGCCGCACCGCGCCCGTCGTCATGTCGAGTTCGCGCGCGACGAGCCGGCCATTTTCGACCGCGTGACACAGCTCGGCGATGCCGCTTTGCCGCGTCAACGGTTCGAGCACGAGCTGGATCGTGCCGCCGCACGGCAGGCCGAAGCGATGCGCTTCCTCCGCCGTGATGCCGTACTTCACCGCCTCCGGATGTGTCTGCTCGATGCCCCGTTGCCGCACGCGATCGATCAGATCGTCTTCGATGCAGCCGCCCGACACCGAGCCCACCACGAGGCCGTCGTCGCGCACCGCGAGCATCGCGCCCTCGGGACGCGGCGACGAGCCCCACGTCTTCACGACCGTCACGAGGAGCGCGCGATGTCCGTCCGCCAGCCAGCGGGCGCTGGTTTTCAGAACTTCGAGATCCACGCTGTCCATGATTTCTTCCCTTTCTTTGCTTCGCCGCCGGACTCGCCGTCCGCGGCCTCGTTCGATTCCGTTTGCCCGGAGGCGGATGCGGCTTCGGCTTCGGTTTCGGTATGCACCGGGGCGTCGCCTTCCGCTGTTTCATGAGCGCTATTGTCTCCCGAGAGCTGGGCGCCGAGGCGCTTGAAAAACTCCCCCGCAATCTTGCGCGCCGCACCGTCGACGAGCCGCGAGCCGATCTGCGCGAGCTTGCCGCCGACCTGCGCATTGGCGGTGTAGGAGAGCTTCGTCGCGGCATCGCCGTCGGCTTCGAGCGTGACGTGCGTGTTGCCCTTGGCAAAACCCGCGGCGCCGCCCTGGCCTTCGAACACAATGGTGTAGGTGTTCGGCGCGTCGATATCGGTCAGTTGCATGCGCCCCTTGAAGCGCGCCTTGACCGGGCCGACCGCCGCGCTCAGCGTGACCAGGTACGCGTTTTCGCCGTCCGGGTCGATGCTTTCGCAGCCGGGGATGCAAGCGCGCAGAATCTCGGTGTCGTTCAACGCGTCCCAGGTTTGCTGCTGCGTGACCGGCAGCGTATGAATTTCGCTCAATTCCATGACGTTGCTCCTGCGAATGTCGTCGCGGCGACGGCGTGGCGAGGCGCGCGCGTCAGTTGCGCGAGATCGTGGCCGAATGCTGCGAGACTGTCTAGATTATGAACCGGACGATGCGCGTCGACATACGGCAGGATCGCCTGCACGCCGCGCGCCTTCGGAGTAAAGCCGCTGAACCGCAGCAGCGGATTGAGCCACACGATGCGATGCGCGAAGCGTGCGAGCCGCGCCATTTCGGTATCGAGCACGTCGATCGCTTCGTGATCGAGACCGTCGGTGACGAGCAGCACCGTCGCACGACCTGTGAGCACGCGGCGCGCCCAGCGTCGGTTGAACTCGGCGAGCGCCGCGCCGATGCGCGTGCCGCCCGACCAGTCGACCACCTGATCGCTGAGCGTCGCGATCGCGACGTCCGGATCGCGTTCGCGCAATGCGCGCGTCGCGTTCGTGAGCCGCGTGCCGAACAGAAACACCTGCAGACGTTCGCGCGACTGCAACAACGCGTGGCAAAAGTAGAGCACCGCGCGCGAGTAGTTGCTCATCGAGCCGGAAATGTCGAGCAGCAGCACGAGCGGCGGCTTGCGCTCGACCCTCGCGCGATACTTCCACACGGTCCAGTCGCCACCGGCGCGCACCGCATGCCGCGCGCTCGCGCGCAAGTCCGCATGCGTGCCGTGCGATGCCGCCTTCAGGCGCCGCGTCGATTCGGTTGCGAGCGGCAGCCGCTGGCCGCGAATCAGATGCCGCAGCGTGCGCCATTCGTCGGCGTTCAGCGTGTCGAAATCGCGATGACGCAGCCGCTCTTCTGCGCTGAACGTCAACTGCGCATGCAACTCGTGCTGTTCGGTTTCCTGCGGCGCATTCAGATGCGGCGACGGTGGCATGCGCACCGCGAGCGCATCGGCGAGACGGTTGTTGCGCTTCGGCGGTGGCAGCCCGTCGCGCACTTTCGGCAGCAGCAGCGCGCGCAGCTTGCCTTCCCAATCGGGGTCGCGCCAGAACAGATCGAACGCGGCATTGAAGAGTTCGCGTTCGTCGGGCGCGGTGACGAGCAGCGCGGCAAGCGCGGCGTGCACGTCGTCACGGCGGCCGAGGTCGATCCACTGCAACGCGGCGAGTGCGTCGACTGCCTGTGCGGGCGACATCGGCAAGCCGGCGCCGCGCAGCACGCGCACGAAATGGACGACGTTGCGCGCGAGCGTGGGCGCAGTGTGCTGGTTCGTGTCGTCGAGCCTGCCCGAGCCGGTTCCGTTCGTCATGCCAATCACCCTCACCCGGACAGACACTGCGCGATCTGCGCGGCATCCACACGCGCGAGATCGTCCTGATACTTGAGCAGCACGCCGAGCGTGTTCTGCACCGATTGCGGATCGAGCTCCGTGACCGACAGCGCTTCGAGCGCGCGGCACCAGTCGATCGTCTCGGCGATGCCGGGCGCCTTGAACAGATCCATGCCGCGCAGCCGATGCACGAAGTCGACCGCGCGCCGCTGCAACTGCGCCGACGTTTGCGGCGCGCGCGCGGCGACGATCTCCAGTTCGCGATCGCGGTCCGGATAGCCGATCCATTGATACAGACAGCGGCGCTTCAACGCGTCGTGCACTTCGCGCGTGCGGTTCGACGTCATGATGACGAGCGGCGGCTGCGTCGCGCGCACGGTGCCGTATTCGGGAATCGATACCTGGAAGTCGGACAGGAGTTCGAGCAGGAATGCCTCGAACGGTTCGTCGGCGCGGTCGATTTCGTCGATCAGCAGCACGCGCCGCGCGCCGGGATGGTTTTCGTCGGGCATCAACGCCTGCAGAAGCGGACGCTTCAGCAGGAATTCGCCACGATATAGCGTGTCGTTGTCGGGGCGCTCGCCGCTCGCTTCGGCAAGCCGCAGCGCCATGATCTGGCGCGGGTAGTCCCATTCGTAAAGCGCGCTCGCGGTGTCGAGGCCTTCATAGCATTGCAGCCGCAGCAACGTGGTGCCGAGCATGCCCGCCGCGGCTTTCGCGAGCTCGGTTTTGCCGACACCCGGCTCGCCTTCGACGAACAACGGCCGCTCCATGCGCAGCGCGAGATACAGTGCGGTCGCGAGCTCGCGGCTCGCGAAATAGCGTTGGGCGGCGAGTTGGGCGAGGGTGTCGTCGATCGAAGCCGGCTGCATGGTGGTCCTGAATCTGCGCGACAGGCCATGGCAAAGCGTGGCGCGAGTGAAGAACGCAATGGCCGCGAGCCCGGCGTCGAACTGTCGCGCCGGCTCGCGAAGTGAACGAAGCCGGCTTGCGCGCGCCGTGGTGAAGGCGCGGCAAGCCGGGGCGCCTGGCGAGGATCGCTAGGCATTTGCCTTCGTGACCGCGCGCGCGGCGAGCACCGGAATCAGATGCGCGCGATACGCGGCGCTCGCGTGCATGTCGTCGTTCAGCTCGTCTGGCGACACGCTCACTGCACGTGCCGCCTCGGGCGTGAAGTTCGTCGACAGCGCGCTTTCGAGCTCGGCCACGCGAAACACCGATGACGCCGCCCCCGTTACCGCGACGCGCACGCCGCTCGCGACCTTCGCGACGAACACGCCGACCAGCGCAAAGTGCGAGGCCGGATTGCGGAATTTCTCGTATGCGGCACGCTCGGGCACCGGAAACTCGACGGCGACGATCAACTCGTCGGGCGCGAGCGCGGTCTCGTACATGCCGACGAAGAAATCGGCCGAAGCGATGCGCCGCCGGTCCGTGACGATCGTCGCATCGAGGCCCATCGCCGCCGCCGGGTAGCACGCGGCCGGGTCGTTGTTCGCGAGCGAGCCGCCGATCGTGCCGAGCGCGCGCACCTGGCGATCGCCGATATTCGCGGCCAGCTCCGCGAGCGCGGGCAACACGCGCCGCACGTCCGCGTGTTCGGCGACGTCCGCGTGACAGACGGCCGCGCCGATCGTCACCATGCTGGCGTCGACGGTGATCGTCCTGAGCGCGGGAATGCGCGTCACGTCGATCAGTTGCGACGGCTGCGCGAGACGCAGGCGCATCGTCGGCAGAAGGCTCTGGCCGCCGGCGAGGAACTTCGCGTCGCTGTCGGCGGTGAGGGCTGCGGCGGCCGCTTGCGGATCCGTCGCGCGTTGATACTCGAATGAATACATGTCGAATGCTCCGCTCAGGATCGTTGGGTCAGGCTTGCTTCGCGGCTTGAATCGCGGACCAGACGCGATGCGGCGTGGCCGGCATCTGCAGATTGGTCACGCCAAGCGGCGCGAGCGCGTCGATGATCGCGTTGATCACGGCCGGCGGTGAGCCGATCGCGCCCGCTTCGCCGCAGCCCTTGACGCCGAGCGGATTGTGCGTGCACGGCGTGCCCTTCGACGTTTCGACCGTGAAGTCGGGCAGGTCGGACGCATGCGGCATCGCGTAGTCCATGTAAGAGCCGGACAGCAACTGGCCGCTGTCGTTGTCGTACACGCAGCGCTCGAGCATCGCCTGACCGATGCCTTGCCCGAGCCCACCATGCACCTGACCTTCGACGATCATCGGATTGATCACGTTGCCAAAATCGTCGACCGCGGTGAACTGCTGGATGCGGGAGACGCCGGTGTCCGGATCGACTTCGATCTCGCAGATATACGCACCCGACGGATACGTGAAGTTGGTCGGATCGTAGAACGCGCTTTCTTCGAGCCCCGGTTCGAGCACGTCGAGCGGATAGTTGTGCGGCACGTACGCGGCGAGCGAGATCTCCGCGAACGCCTTGGTGCGGTCGGTGCCCGCGACGCGGAACACACCGTTCCTGAACTCGATGTCTTCAGCCGACGCTTCGAGCAGATGCGCGGCGATCTTCTTCGCCTTTGCTTCGATCTTGTCGAGCGCCTTCGAGATGGCCGAGCCGCCGACCGCGATCGAACGCGAACCATACGTGCCCATGCCGAACGCGATGCGGCCGGTGTCGCCGTGCACGATCTCGACGCTTTCGAGGGCAATGCCGAGGCGGTCCGCGACCACCTGCGCGAAGGTCGTCTCATGCCCCTGGCCGTGACTGTGCGAGCCCGTGAACACGGTGACCGAGCCGGTCGGATGTACGCGAATCTGGCCGACTTCGAACAGGCCCGCGCGCGCGCCGAGCGCGCCCGCGATGTTCGACGGCGCGAGACCGCATGCCTCGATGTAGCACGAGTAGCCGAGGCCGCGGCGCTTGCCGTTCTTTTCGGATTCCTGCCGGCGTGCCGCGAAGCCCTCGACGTCCGCGAGTGTGAGCGCGCGCGCGAGGATCGCGTTGTAGTCGCCGGTGTCGTAGGTGAGGCCGACCGGCGTCGCGTACGGGAATTGCGTGATGAAATTGCGGCGGCGGATTTCCGCGGGGTCGATTTTCATCTCGCGCGCCGCGGCTTCCACCAGGCGCTCGACCACGAACGTCGCTTCCGGCCGGCCCGCGCCGCGATACGCATCGACCGGAACGGTGTTGGTGAAGACCGCCTTCACTTCGGCGTAGATCGCGGGCGTTGCGTATTGCCCGGCGAGCAGCGTCGCGTACAGGATCGTCGGCACGCTCGACGCGAACGTCGACAGATACGCGCCCATGTTCGCGATCGTATGCACGCGCATCGCGAGGAACTTGCCGTCGGCGTCCAGCGCAAGCTCGGCTTTGGTCACGTGATCGCGGCCGTGCGCATCGGAGAGGAAGGCCTCGGAGCGCTCGGCGGTCCATTTGACCGGCCGGCCGGTCTTCTTCGACGCCCAGGTGAGCGCGACGTCTTCGGCGTACAGGAAGATCTTCGAGCCGAAGCCGCCGCCGACGTCCGGCGCGATCACGCGCAGCTTCGATTCCGGCAGCGACAGCACGAACGCGGCCATCAGCAGCCGCTCGACGTGCGGGTTCTGATTCGCGACGTACAGCGTGTAGCTCTCGTCCTGCGCCGAATAGTTCGCGTTGACCGCGCGCGGTTCGATCGCGTTCGGCACGAGGCGGTTGTTGACGATGTCGAGCGCGGTCACGTGTGCGGCTTTCGCGAACGCGGCGTCGGTCGCGGCCTTGTCGCCGTGGCCCCAGTTGTAGCAGACGTTGTCGGGCACTTCGTCGTGCACGGCCGCTTGACCAGGGTCGGCCGCATGCGCGGTATCGACGACGGCCGGCAGTTCTTCGTAATCGACTTCGATCAGTTCGGCCGCATCTTTCGCCGCCTTGATCGATTCAGCGATCACGAGCGCGACCTGATCGCCCACGTGCCGTGCTTTCGTATGCGCGATCACCGGATGCGGCGGCTCGTTCATCGGCTTGCCATCGGTGCTGTGGATCAGCCAGCCGCACGGCAGTCCGCCGACGTTGTCGGCGGCGAGATCCGCGCCGGTGAAGATCGCGATCACGCCCGGCGACTGTTTGGCCGCGCTCGTGTCGATGCTTCTGATCTTCGCGTGCGCGTGCGGTGAGCGCAGGAACACCGCGTAGGTTTGCTGCGGCAGCACGATGTCGTCGGTGTACTGGCCTTTGCCGGTCAGGAAGCGATAGTCTTCCTTGCGTTCGACGGCGGCGCCAATCAGGCTCTGTGTATCGGGTGCGTTCATCGTCGGCTCCTCAGGCGGCGGTGGCGCCAGCGGCATTCGCGCCGGCAGATGCGCTCGATGCGGCGGACTTCATACCCGCGGCGCCTTCGAGCACGGCCTTGACGATGTTGTGATAGCCCGTACAGCGGCACAGATTGCCGTCGAGCTGCTCGCGCACCTCGTCGCCGGTCAGATCGGGTTGACGCTGCACCAGCGACACCGCGTTCATCACCATGCCCGGCGTGCAGAAGCCGCATTGCAGACCGTGGCAGTGCTTGAACGCGGCCTGCATCGGATGCAGCGCGCCGTTGTGCGCGAGCCCTTCGATGGTCGTGACCTCGGCGCCATCGGCTTGCACGGCGAGGATGTTGCAGGACTTGATCGCGCGGCCGTTCAGATGCACGGTGCAGGCGCCGCATTGCGCCGTATCGCAGCCGACATGGGTGCCGGTCAGACGGAGTTGATCGCGCAGGAATTGGACAAGCAGGGTGCCAGGGTCGACTGAGGCGCTCACGGGCGCGCCATTGACCGTCAGACTGATGCTGATCGCCATGAAGCTGTCTCCTATATTGATCGGAGCGAGCGCTTCGGCGTATCGATCCCTGCCTCGGCGCAGACCACGATCCCATGCAAGATAGTTGCTGTGGGTGAGACCGGACCTGTGATTGTTATTGCCCCCTGCTTTGCTTCGACTGCGTGCTGACTTCGATTCGCCAGGTCCGATGAGGGTGCTACGGGTTTTACAAATCTGCCGAAAAGTAAAGCACAAATCGCGCGGGCGCGCTATGAGGGGAAGTGTGTTCGGCGCGCGCGAGCGCACGAAGAGAACACGGCGGCCACGGAATGGGACGCCGCAAAGACAAGCGCCCCGTCTGCGGAGCATGACGGGGCGCATCGATAGATCAGCGGAAAGCGAGGCCACGCTCGCGAGCATTCAGCTCATTGGCGTGGCTTCATCGAAACGGCGCATTACTTTGCCAGTTTCGAATGACGGCGCGAGTAGCCGAAATAGATGACCATGCCGATCAGCAGCCAGATCACGAACGCGCCCCACGTGATGCCTTGCAGGTTCAGCATCAGGAACAGGCACGATGCGACCGCGAGCACCGGCACGACCGGCACGCCAGGGCAACGGAACGCGCGCGGCAGCTCTGGGTGCGTCTTGCGCAGCACGAGCACCGCGATCGATACCATCGAGAACGCCGCGAGCGTGCCGATATTGATCAGCTCAGCCAACACATTGAGCGGCACCAGCGCGCCGATCAGGCCGAAGAAGATGCCGACGAGCCACGTCGTGAAGAACGGCGTCGCGAAACGCGGATGCACTTTCGACAGCTTCGCGGGCAGCAGGCCGTCGCGCGACATCGCGAAGATCACCCGCGTCTGACCGTAGGCCATCACGAGAATCACGGTCAGCATGCCGAGCACGGCGCCGAGGTCGATGAAGCCGGCGACCCAGTTCTGCCCCGCGAGTTGCAGCGCGTACGACACCGGGTGCGAAATGCCCATGAACTTCCCGGACGGCACGATGCCGGTGACGACCGCGGCCACGGCCACATACAGCACCGCGCACACGCCGAGCGACGCGATGATGCCGATCGGGAGGTCGCGCTTCGGATTCTTCACTTCTTCGGCCGCCGACGACACCGAGTCGAAGCCGATGAACGCGAAGAACATCACCGCGGCCGCGCCGAACACGCCGCTCCAGCCGTGAGGCATGAACGGGTGCCAGTTGGCCGGCGTGACGTGAAACACGCCGACGCCGATCACGAGCAGCACGACGACGACCTTGATCGCAACCATGATGTTGTTGATTCGCGCGGATTCGCGCACGCCGAGCGACAGCAGCGTGGTGATCGCCATCATCACGAGGAAGGCGGGCAGGTTGAACAGCGTTTCGTGTCCGGGCACGGCGCCCGGGGCTGCGCTCAGCGCCATCGGCAGCGATACGCCGAAGCCCGACAGCAACGACTGCAGATAGCCGGACCAGCCGACCGACACCGCCGAGGTCGCGAGCCCGTACTCGAGCATCAGGTCCCAGCCGATGATCCACGCGGCCAGCTCGCCGAGCGTCGCATACGAGTACGTGTAGATCGAACCGGCGACCGGAATCGTCGATGCGAATTCAGCGTAGGCGAGCGCGGCGAAGCCGCAGGCGATCGCCGCGATCAGGAACGAGATCATCAGCGCGGGACCGGCCTGTAAGGCGCCCGTGCCGGTCAGCACGAAGATGCCGGTGCCGATGATGGCGCCGACGCCGAGGAAAGTCAGGTCGAGCGCGCCCAGCGCCTTTTTCAGGCCGGCGGTCTGAGCGCTCGCCGCAAGCATGTGCTCGACGCTCTTTTTGCGAAACAGGGACATTGGCGTGGGTCTCCAGTGGTGCACGCGTGTTGCGCGCCGAATGTCGGGAAAACCCGCGATTCTAGCGGATGCGTGTCGCCGGGCTGGTTCGCGCGCGGCGCTTTCTGGGCCAAGGCGATGGGCGGAAACTCCCGCCAGGAGGTGATTTCGAGGAGGTCTTGCGGTGCCGGAAGCGGGGCGGCGGTGAAGCTATTTACTGAATAGTCAATTGATGAGGATGGAATCTCTCCGATTGCGCCGGCGCCACGATCGGACGACAGCGGCGCAACGCCGCGGGCACGGCTGGCGGCGCCTGCTGGGCTAGCCCGCCATCGCGGGATTCAGATCGACGAGGCGGTTGCTCATTACATAGAAGGTCAGCTCGGCGTTGTTGCGCAGCTTCATCTTGTCGAGCAGCCGCGTGCGGTACACGCTGACCGTCTTCACCGACAGCGACAGCGCGGCCGCGATATCGGTGAGACGTTTGCCGGACGCGAGCATGCACAGCGTCTGGTACTCCCGATCGGACAGCTTTTCGTGCGGCAACTGCTCGCCGTCGAACGACACGTAGTCGGCGAGCGCCTCGGCCATCTCGGGGCTGACGTACTTGCGGCCCGCCGCGACCTGCTGGATCGCGCCGATCATCTGCGCGGCATCGACCGTCTTCGACAGATAGCCGGACGCGCCGGCTTTGAGCGCGCGCACCGCGTACTGGTCCTCGCGGTACATCGAGAACATCAGCACCGCGACGCGCGGCGCCTTGCGCTTCAGACGCTTGAGCACCTCGACGCCATTCATGTCGGGCAGCGAAATGTCGAGCAGCACGACGTCGAAGCTCTGGTGGACGACCAGGTCGAGCGCTTCGGAGCCGCTTTGCGCCTCGGCGACCTCGCGCGCGACGCCGCGATCGAGCAGCAGATGGCGAACGCCCTGGCGGACCACCGCGTGATCTTCGACGATCAGGATGCGCAGGCTCATGGTCGCGGGCTCACGATTGCAGCGCGCGCCGGGCGGAGCGCGGCGTTGGGGCGGCCGCGAGCAGCGCGTGCCACGGGAAGCGGGCCTGGATCAGGGTGCCGCGCGGGGTGATGGCGCCGTTGTTGCCAGCGCCGCTGTCCTCGCCACGACCGACGCTCGTGCGCCTCGCGCTGATTCGCAGCGTGCCGTCGAATGCGGCGCAGCGCGCCTGCATGCCGGCGAGGCCGAAATGATCGCCGGTTTTTTTCTGGCCACCGCGTTCGCGCGCGCCGCGCGGCAGGCCGATGCCATCGTCGCTGACGAGGAGCCTCAGATGACGCGCACCGGTTTCGACGCGCAGGTCGGCGCAGGTCGCGCGCGCGTGCTTCGCGACGTTGTTCAGCGCTTCCTGCGCGACGCGGAACACGGCGAGCGCGGCATCGGCGGGCAGGCGCGCGAGCCGCGCGTCGCCGCTGCAGGTGAAGGTGGTGCGCAAGCCGGTGCGAATGGAGAAGTCGCGGGCCCAGCACTGCAGCGCGCCGGCGAGGCCTGTCTCGAACGACGGCGCGTGCAGTTGCGCGATGGCGTCGCGATTTGCCGCCTGCACGGCGTCGAGCGAACGATTCGCGACCGCGAGCGCGGCCGCGCATTGCGGCGGCGCGTCGGCGGGCAGCCAGGTTTCGATGCCGGCGAGCGCGAAGCGCGTCGCAGTCAGCTCGGCGCCGACGTCGTCGTGCAGCTCGCGCGCGACGTGACGGCGCACGCTTTCCTGCGCGTCGACCAATTCGGCCGACAGCTCGCGTACCCGCGCGCGCAGCCGCTCGATCTCGCGCGCGGCGAGCGATGGCATGTCGAAGCCATCACGCTGCGCGGACGAAGCCAGCGCAGCGTTGAACGGGACGGCAGTCGACGTATCCATGAATTTCCCTCAGGAGGCGGAGTGGACGGCGAAGCGGGCACGCGCAGACGGAATCAAAGCCCGCGAATCACGAGGTTTCGCGTCGGACGAAACACGATGGCCCAACGTAACGAAATTTACATTCAGTAACAACTCTGGTGGGCGACGATCGGTGCATGAATTCGTCTGATCTCGCGGCGCGATGATATCTCAAAAATATTAAAAAAGCAGTCCCACCAAGGCTTAGCGCAGAGTCTTCAGAGATTACATGATGTTTACCGCGGACTCGTACTGTCAGAGGAATTCTGACAGCGAAGGTGACGCAACACGCTCCAATTTGTAACGGAGCAACAAAAAAAGGAGCCCGGCGGCTCCTTTTTTGGAATTCGCGGCGCGCGGGCCGCGAAGAAGAATGCCGGCCGGCTTAGCCGACGAAGGCCTTTTCGACCACGTAATGGCCCGGCTCGTTGTTGCTGCCTTCCTTGAAGCCCGCGTCTTCGAGCAGCTTGCGCGTGTCGCGCAGCATGTGCGGGCTTCCGCACAGCATGACGCGGTCGCCCTCGAGCGAGAAACCCGGCACGCCGAGGTCGGCGAACAGCTTTTCGGTTTCGATCAGCTCGGTGATGCGGCCGCGGTTCTGGAACGCTTCGCGCGTGACGGTCGGGTAGTACAGCAGCTTTTCCTGTACGAACTCGCCGAGGTGTTCATGCGCCGGCAGGTGCTCGGTGATGTATTCCTTGTACGCGAGTTCGTCGACGAAACGGCAGGTATGCGTGAGGACCACGCGCTCGTAGCGGTCGTAAATGTCCGGATCCTTGATGATCGACATGAACGGCGCCAGGCCCGTGCCGGTGGACAACAGCCACAGCGTCTTGCCCGGCAGCAGGTTGTCGGCCACCAGCGTGCCGACCGGCTTCTTGCCGATCAGCACTTCGTCGCCGACCTTCAGGTGCTGCAGACGCGATGTGAGCGGGCCGTCCTGCACCTTGATGCTGAGGAATTCGAGATGTTCTTCGTAGTTCGCACTGGCGAGGCTGTATGCGCGCAGCAGCGGCTTGCCCTCGACCTGCAGGCCCACCATCGTGAACTGGCCGTTTTCGAAACGGAACGACGGATCGCGCGTGCAGGTGAAGCTGAAAAGCGTATCGGTCCAGTGATGGACGCTCAGGACGGTTTGTGAATTCAGGTTGCTCATGGCTTCTTGGATAGTGCGAAAACAAAGGCGGCCAGTCGTCTGAGCCGGCCGGCACGGCAAGGGCGATGCTGCGCTGACCCGTGGTCGGGACTCCCGCGCAATCCGTCATTTTACCGTGCCCGCCGGGGCGGGGCCGCGGCGCGGCGGTCGAGCGTGGTAAAGCGGGTTGCCAAACCGGGAAGCGGCGGCGCCGGCTTGCTGGCGCCGCGAAGTACGTTGGCGTGAGTGCGGCCGTGCTTCAGCGGGGTACGGCGATTCGGCGAACGCCGCGAAGGGCGGCTGCCATTGGTTGCCCGGCAGGCGCGAAAGCGACGCGCCGCAAGGGCAACATTTTCAGGATGATACCGAAAGGCGGCGTGCGCCGCAGCATTGACCCTGCTGATAAAACTGGCAAATGGGGCGGAACCCTGCCGGCGCCATCGAGATCGCCTCGCTTTCGACTATCGTTTGCGCGCCGCGATTTTTTGGGGAATACGCCCGACGTTGTCTCGTTTACGCAGGACGCGAGTCGCGCGAAGCCAGGCGGTGCGGTGGCTGCGCGACTCGTCCTGGCGGCTGCGACCGCCCATGCGAGTAGGAGGTGTCAAATGGAGGCTTCTCGTGCGATATCTGCATCCGGTTCATACACTGGCTTCGACGGGTTGGTGATACGGGCACGCGCATCGCGCCGCGTGCGTCGCGCGCTGTGTCGAGCCGGTCTGCTGCTTTTAGAGTTGTTGGGGGACGGTCGGGGCCGAGGCGCAGGAGGCGATTTTGCCGCCGCAGTCGGTGACCTCACCGACCGTTCCGGCCAACGGCGATTTCAATCCGTACGGCATGGCGTTCGTGCCGCCCGGCGTGCCGTCCTGGAGCATGCTCAAACCCGGCGATGTGGTGGTGTCGAATTTCAAGGCGAAGTCGAATCTGCAGGGAACCGGTGCGACGATCGTCAAGCTCGTGTCCAACAGCGATCCGGTGACGTTCTTCCAGGGAAGCAATCTCGGTCTCACGACGGCGCTCGCCGTGCTGAGAAGCGGCTTCGTGCTGATGGGCAATGTGCCGACCACGGATGGCAAGAACGTCGTCGCGCCGGGCTCGCTGCTCGTCACCAATCCTCAGGGCGGGCTCGTCAAGGAACTGAAAGATCCCAACCTGCTGGACGGCCCCTGGGATCTCACCGTGATCGACGGGGGGGCCGACGTTGGTTCGCCGGCGAGCGCGCGATTGGCTATGACCCACCGGCGCCCTGTCTTCCCGACCCGACGTGCCGATTATTCCACTCAAAATTATTATCGGTCAATCACTAATAATATTAATTGTCGCAGGTTTTGCCTCGGTAATTACCCGGACCGAGGTGCGTTCCACCAGCGGTCCGTCGAGCTTGACCGTGCGATGGCGCACCGGCGCGCCGGCTGCGCGGTTGTGCTCTTCCTGCAGCAGCGTTTCGACGGCCCAGCGGCCGAGTTCGTAGTTGGGCAGCACCACCGTCGACAGCGGCGGATGCGTGTGGCGCGCGATTTCCTGGTCGTCGTAGCCGAGCACCGACACGTCCTCGGGCACGCGCAGGCCGAGCTGCTTGAGCGCCTCGATCGCGCCGATCGCGGTCAGGTCGTTGGCGCAGAAGATCGCGGTGGGCGGATTGGCCTCGCGCATCAGCGACAGCGTCAGCTCGAAGCCGAGGCCGGGGCTCCAGTCGCCGTCGCGCACGAGTTCGGCCGCGAAAGGCAGATCGGCGGTCGCGAGCGCGGTGCGGTAGCCCTTCAGGCGGTCTTTCGCGGCGTCCTGCCACGGCTCGCCGTTGATGTAGCCGATGCGCCGGTGGCCGGCCTGCAGCAGGTACTCGGTCGCCAGATGGCCGCCCGCGACCTCGGCTGGCACCACGGACGAGAACGTGCTGTCGCCGGTGTAGCAGTTCAGCAGCACGGTCGGCACCTGCGACAGCGCGCTCGGCGGCGCGACCTTGCGCGTGTAGACGGTCGCGTAGATCACACCGAACACGTGCGGATTGGTGAGGACCGTGTCGAGTACCTGTTTTTCGATGTCGGCGTTGCCGTGCGTCGAGTAGACCGCGAGCATCTTGCCGCTCACGTACGCGGCGTCGCGCGCGCCGTCGATGTTGACGACCGGGTGCGGGCTCGTCGAGATTTCGTCAGCCAGATAGACGATCAGGTTGCGCTCGTCGCTCGATGCCGCTACGGGCGCGCGCAGCGACTGCCGGTAGCCGAGGTCGTGCGCGGCCTTCAGCACCTTGTTGCGGGTCGCATCGGAGAATTTCGCGCCGGCCGCGTTGTTGAGCACGAGCGAAACGGTGGATTGCGACACGCCGGTGAGCTTGGCGATGTCGGTCATGGTGGGACGGCGTTGAGTCGATTTTTTCATTGTGCGGGCCGCGCCGAGGCGGCGCTGAAGCGGGGCAATGCCAGCGGCATCATGCTGCTGACGGTACCACTAATAATATGCGCGCGGCAACGCGCGCTAACCCGCCATTTGGGAACGGAGCGTAGGTCCGTTACCGGCCCTTTTTGAACGAATTTATTACTAATAATATTGACCAATGGTGCGGTGTCGTGCGATTCTCGCTCGGGGCGGACTGAGGTGGTCCGCCGGCCGCGGGGTGCGCGGCACGTCAAAGGAGATATGAATGCACGTTGATGCCGCTTTCCGCTCGCGGTTTCGCCTCGTCTGACCATGCGCGACGTTTCCCTGAATCCTGCCCGGTCGCGCGCGGCACATGACGTGACTCGATCGGCGACTCAACGCTCATGGCTCGACGATCCCGTGATCGCCGCGCGCCTCGTCACGTTGTCGGCCGGTGCGTTGCGAGCGGTGCTCGCGCCGGACGTTGGCGGCGCGCTCGCGGCGTTCTACGAAGTCACGCCGGAAGGTCCGTTGCACTGGCTGCGGCCGGCGCTGCCGGAAGCGTTCGAAGCGCGCGATCCGCTGCGCATGGCGAGCTTTCCGCTGTTCCCATACTGCAACCGGATTCGCGATGCGCGCTTCGCGTTCGACGGCGCGACGATCGATCTCGCCGGCAACGACCCGCGTTTCGCCCACGCGCTGCATGGCAACGCGTGGCGGCATCCGTGGCGCGTCGGCGCGCGCAGCGAAAGCGCGGTGGACTTGCACTTCGAGCACGAACCGGATGCGAGCGCGACTGGCGACTGGCCGTTTCGCTATCGCGCGCGGCAGCGTATCGAGTTGCGCGGTGGCGCGCTCCACATCACGATGTCCGCGCGGAATCTCGCCGGCCGGCCGATGCCGTTCGGCATGGGCCATCATCCGTACTATCCGCGCACCGCGTCGACGCGCATCCATGCCGATGTGCAGGCGATGTGGCACGCGGACACCGACGTGCTGCCGACGCATCTCGGCCCGCATCCGGCCGTCGACGAATTGCGCGCGGGCATGTCGCCCGATGCGTTCGATCTCGACAACAACTTTTCGAATTGGTCGCGCGTGGCGACGATCGCGTGGCCCGACGAGCGCCGCAATCTGACGATGCGTGCCGACGCGCCGTTCGATCACCTGGTCGTGTTCGCGCCGGCCAACGATCCGCAACTATGCGTGGAACCGGTCACGAATACGACCGATTGCTTCAACGCGGTTGGTACACAAGAACACGTCGGTGGCTGCGTATTGCAGCCGGGGGAGGAGATCGAAGCGGCGTTCAGCTGGACGCCGCATCGCGAGTGAGGGGGGACGCGCTTTCCGTTGGCGAAAGCTCAACCAGCAGAAGCGCTCACTCCAGCCGCAACTTCGCCATATACGGCAAATGATCGGACAGCCACGCGGTCTCCTGCGTCGGCTGGATCCATTCGACCGGCTGCATGTCGCGCACGAACATCTTGTCGAGCGACAGCGCCGGCGAGAACGCCGGGAACGTTCGCGCCGGTTCGCCGAGCAGCGTCGCGACTTCCTGCAAGCCATGCTCGCGAAAGAGCGGCACCGAATCGTTGCGCCAATCGTTGAAATCGCCGGCCAGCACGAGCGGACCGTCGGGGGCTTCCTTCGCGATCCAGTGCGCGATCCAGTCCATCTGCCGCAACCGCGCCGGACGCGTCAGCGCGAGATGCGCACAGAGCAACGTGACGAGTCGTCCGCCGAACGTCGCACGCGCGACCAGCAGGCCGCGCTTTTCGAAGCGGTGCGCGGAGATGTCCCAGCGGCCGCCGAGATCGAGCGGATGCGGTGAAAGGATCGCATTGCCGTGCCGCCATGACGGCTTGAACACGTTCGGGCCGAGCGCGACTTCGAGTTCGAGCGCGCGCGCGATTTCGGTTGCCTGACAGTGCCATACATCGGTCAGTGGATCGCCCATCGGCGTGCCGAAACTGCTCGCCAATACCGGCGACGGCATACGCCGCGCCATCGCTTCCTGCAGGAAGTATGCGTCCGCGTGGGTCGATTGAACCCAGCGCTGCATCGCCTGCCAGGCCTGAAAACCGAGCGGTGTGCGGCCCTTGTGCAGGTTCCAGCTCACCGCGACGAAATCGTTCGGCGCGAGATTCTCGCGGATCAGTTCTTCTGGGTTTCGCATGCCGCGTTATCCACGTGTTCTGTTTGAGCGCGTCGGTAAGGCGCGCGGTTCCTGTCAGTTCGGATTGCTGCTGCCGGTCGCGGCGCCATTGCCGCTCATGCCGCCGTTCGTGCCGTTGCCGTTCGCACCGTTGCTCAGGACGTTCGCATGCACGCGGTACACGAGGTTCGGATTGTGATCGACGATCGTCCAGCTCGCCCATTGATCCGGCGGCACCACGAGACCCGGGTGGCTCGCGCTCACCTGGCGCGGCTGCGGCGGCAGCTTGCAGCCGATGTCGGTGCGCCGCGCATTGTCGTCCTCGAGCGTTTCCTGCGTGTCGATCGAAAACATCACGCCCTCGGGATCGACGCGCAGCGGCGACACCGTGATCGTGCGTGACAGATCGATGCTGCCGGCCGGCTGGTCCTTGCAGCCGACCTCGTGTTGCACGACCTGGTGATGCGTATCCGTGCGCGCCTGGCCGACGGTGGTGGTGCCGTCGAACGAATCGATCTGCTGGCCATCTTTCACCACCTGCAGCTGCCATTGCACGACCTGCTGCGCTGGCTGTTGTTGCGCGTGGGCGAGCAACGAAGCGCCAAGCAGCATGGCCACGATACTGGTTTTCCACATAAAAAGGATCTCCGCTCACGCGTCGCTTGCGTGGGTGCCTCGTAGCAATTAGAGAGCCATCTTACCCCCGATGGCCGCAACGATTTCTGACACGGTCGACGAGGGCCGGTTCAGCAACTCTCCATTCCAGATGAGGATGGGATGCCAGCGATCGTTAGCAGCAGAGCCACATGACTGCTGGCTTGCACGCGTTTGTGTCCTCGCTACACTGGACTCGAACCGGCGCTCACAAGGCGCCGCCGCTGCAGAATCAGCCAGACGGGGTGAGCGATGACGACAGCAATGGTCAAACAGGAAATCGCCGTGGCCTCGTTCAGCCGGGTGTATGACCTCGACGAGGTCGAAAGCGCGCTGAACGGTCTCGGCGAGGGCGCGAACGAGGCGCTGCGCGCGACCTACGAAAAGATGCTGAAAACCGGCAATCTGCGATTCTGCGTGAAGCCGAACCGGATGCCGTCGATCGACGATCTGATCGGCGCGCTGCCCAATTTTTCCGCACCGCTCGACGACATCCGCAAGCAGGTCGCGCTGTGCCTCGAAACCGAGGACCGGCTCGAACTGATGCCGATCCTGTTGCTCGGCGAGCCCGGCATCGGCAAGACGCATTTCGCGAAGCACCTCGCGCGCCTGCTCGGCACCGCGTACCAATACGTCGCGATGAGTTCACTGACGGCGGGCTGGATTCTGTCGGGCGCCTCGTCGCAATGGAAGAACGCGAAGCCGGGCAAGGTGTTCGATGCACTCGTGAACGGCAGCTACGCGAACCCGGTGATCGCCGTCGACGAAATCGACAAGGCGAGCGGCGATTCGCAATACGATCCGCTCGGCGCGTTGTACGCGCTACTCGAACACGACACCGCCCAGAGCTTCATCGACGAGTTCGCCGAGATACCGATCAACGCGGGCAACGTGATCTGGATCGCGACCGCCAACGACGAACGCGCGATCCCCGAGCCGATCCTGAACCGCATGAACGTCTACGAAATCTCGCCGCCGGACCACGCCGGCGCGCGACGCATCGCGCAGTCGATCTACGACGAGATCCGCGGCGCGCACAACTGGGGCCTGCGCTTTCCGGGGACGCTTGGCGAAGCGACGCTCGATGTGCTCAAGCGGGCGTCGCCGCGCGAGATGCGCCGCGCGATCCTGAACGGCTTCGGCGCGGCGCGCATCGCGGGACGCGACCAGATCGAGCCCGCCGATATCCGCCTCGACTACGGAAACCGGCGAAAACCGATCGGTTTTTGAGGTTTTCGGTCGATTTTTTAACCCAAACCCCGCTTCTCTGGAATTTGGGGAGCTGTCTCGGTAAATTCGTACAGCCTGCGTGGTGAATGCCGCGGCAATTATTGCTATTTTCGATGTGGAGCGCAGAATCGAGCGCAGCTTGCGCCGCCATCGCCTGGTCGGCGCGCACGAACGTTTGTCGCTTCTGTCTGTACCGAGTCGTACAATTTTCCTTGGCGGTGATAAAAAGACATAAGCAGACCAGCGGACAGATGCGTTCGACAACAAACGGAACGCGGCGGCGAGGTGCCGTACTTGTCTTCCTTCCATCGGCTGAACGAGGCAGCGCGCGGCCCAATGCGCCGCGTCAACGGATATGGATCAGATCGAATGTGTAGTGATCGGCGCCGGCGTGATCGGCCTCGCGACGGCGCGCGCGCTGGCGGCGCGCGGGCGCGAGGTGATCGTGCTGGAGGCCGCCGAGGCCATCGGCGTGGGCACGAGTTCACGCAACAGCGAAGTGATTCACGCGGGCATCTACTATCCGCGCGGATCGCTGAAGGCCACGCTGTGCGTGCGCGGCCGCGAAATGCTGTATGACTATTGCGCCGAGCGCCACGTGCCGCATTCGCGCTGCGGCAAGCTGCTCGTCGCCACGTCGCGCAACCAGATTCCGCAGCTCGAAAGCATCATGGCCAAAGGGCGCGACAACGGCGTGCTCGACCTGATGCGCGTCACCGGCGATCAGGCGCAGGCGCTCGAACCGGCGCTCGAATGCGTGGAGGCGGTGTTTTCGCCGCAGACGGGGATCGTCGATAGTCATCAGTACATGCTCGCGCTGCAAGGCGATGCCGAGCGCGACGGCGCCGTGTACGCGTTCCATGCGCCGGTCGAGGCGATCGAGGCTCACAACGGCCGTTTCACCATCGCGGTCGGCGGTGCGGCGCCCACCACGATCAGCGCTGCCTGCGTGATCAACAGCGCGGGTCTGCATGCGAACGCACTCGCGCGCAAGATTCGCGGACTCGACTCGCGCCACGTGCCGCCGCTCTACTTGGCGCGCGGCAATTACTTCAGCATTTCGGGGCGCGCGCCGTTCAGCCGCCTGATCTATCCGATGCCGAACGAAGCCGGCCTCGGCGTGCATCTGACGCTCGACCTGGGCGGCCAGGTGCGCTTCGGCCCCGACGTCGAATGGGTCGATGCGATCAATTACGACGTCGATCCGCGTCGCGCGGAGTCGTTTTATGCGGCGATTCGCGCGTACTGGCCGGCCTTGCCCGATGGCGCGTTGCAGCCGGCGTACGCCGGTATTCGTCCGAAGTTGTCCGGCCCGGGCGAGCCCGCCGCGGACTTCATGATCCAGGGGCCGGCCGCGCATGGCGTGCGCGGGCTCGTCAATCTGTTCGGCATCGAGTCGCCGGGGTTGACCGCATCGCTTGCGATTGCGCAGCGGGTCTGCGAGCTGAGCGGGCGACCTTGAGGCCGCGTTTGGACCGTACCGATCCGCTTATCTTTAGCATTTGGAATATCACGGGCGACGGCTACGTTGCTATGCTTGGCGAACGCTGTCATCAGAACGGCGTTGATTCCAATATAAATGGAGTGAGTCCCCATGAGTTCTTCCCGTCGTACGTTTTTGATCGCCAGCATCGGTGTGGCATCGACGTTCGCGCTGTCGCGCCAGGCGTTCGCCGACGCGCCGAAAGTCTCCGAAACCGATCCGACCGCGCAGGCGCTTGGCTACAAGGCGGACGCGAGCAAGGTCGACAAGGCGAAATTCGCCAAATACACGCCTGGCGAGCAATGCAGCAACTGCAGCTTCTTCCAGGGCAAGGCGGCCGACGCTTACGGCGGCTGCCCGATGTTCGCGGGCAAGCAGGTCGCGGCCACGGGATGGTGCAGCGCCTATAACAAGAAGGCCTGATCAAGCCTGCGCTGCGCAAGCCGGGCCGGTTTTTCAAAGCTACATTGCAGCGCGCCGCTGGACTTTTAGCGGCGCGCATTCATCAATGGCGGCCGCTTGTCGAACCACGGCCGTGCCGCCTCGAGTTGCGCGGCGAGTCTGAACAGAGTCGCCTCGCCGCCGATACGCGCCGCGAACTGCACGCCGATCGGCAGCCCGCGCGCATTCCAGTACAAAGGCACCGACATCGCCGGCTGGCCACTCAGGTTGAACAGCTCCGTGCATCCGGCCCACGCGAACGCCTTGTTCGACGCTTCGAACAGCAGTTTCTTCATCAATCGTTCTAGCGGTATCGTGGTGACCGCGCGCATCTGCATGCGCTCGACCGAGCTTGGTCGCATCTCGCCGATCTTGATCGGCGCGGACGCGAGCGTCGCGCACAACAGCACGTCGTAGCGGTTCAGCAGGTCGGTCAGACGCGCAGTGATGCGGCGCTGTTCGTCGAGCGCGGCCGGCAAGCCCTGCTCGCCGAGCTTGCGGCCGACGTGCGCCATCGCCCATGTCGAAATTTCGAACTCGCCGCGCGTTGGCTTGTGGCCGGTAATGCGCTCCGCGTTCAGCACGAGGTCCTCGGCGGTCACCGACCACAGCGTCAGGAACGCATGACGGACCGCCGCGAAATCGACGCCGAGCGACACCGGCTCCAGACGATGGCCGAGTGAGCTCGCGAGTTGCGCGGCGTCGTCGAGCGCGGCGCGCGCATCGGCCGATAACGACGGCGCGAGCATCGGCTCGGTCACGTAGGCGATCGTCAGCGGTTTGCACGGCTCGCGCGTCGCGCCGAGAAAGGTGCCGGGCGCGCCGCTCGGCCGCTCGGCGTTGCCGGCCAGCAGATCGAGCAGCAACGCGCTGTCGCGCACGCTGCGCGACACGGCGTGATCGATGCCGAGTTCGCCGGCGCTGGCCTGCGCCGCGCGCGGCACGCGACCGCGCGAGGGTTTCAGGCCGAACAGTCCGCAGCACGACGCCGGAATCCGGATCGAGCCGCCGCCGTCCGACGCATGCGCGAGCGGTACGATGCCGGCAGCGACCGCCGCCGCCGCGCCGCCGCTCGAACCGCCCGGCGTGTGATCGATATTCCACGGATTACGGCACGCGCCAAATAGTTCGGGCTCCGTATAAGGCATCTGGCCCAGCTCGGACGTGCTGGTCTTCGCGAAGATATTCAAACCCGCCGCTTTCGCGAGCGCGACGACCGGCGCATCCTGAGTCGGAATGAAGTGCCGGTAGTGTCGGCTGCCCATTGCCATGGGCAGTCCCGCAACGGGCGCGCCGAGATCCTTGATCAGGAACGGCACGCCGGCGAGCGCGGCGTGGGCGGCGGAGTTGTCCGTTCCGTTCGCGCCGTCGACGGTATTCGCGCGATTCGCGTCTTCGCGCGACGCACGTTGGCGGGCCGCATCGTAGTCCTTCAGAACGACCGCGTTGATCGCGGGATTGACGGCCTCGGTGCGCGAGATCGCGACGTCGATCAATTCGCGCGCGCTGACCTGGCGCGTGCGCACGAGTTCGGCGAGGCCGATGGCGTCATGAGCGAGATAGTCTGATTGCACGTCGGTTGAGCCCTCGCGGTCGGTTGGCATGCTGCGTCGAATTCGTGGCCGGCCATGCACGCGCGACTGAGGCGTTTCGCTCGGCATCGCGTTGCCCCGCTCGGGCGTCGCACATGTGAAAAGACGGCGTGTCGGCCGACACGCCGTCTTGCACAGAGTACCCGAGTTGAGCGCCGACGTGACTCATGTGAATTCGAGTGCGCACTTCAAATGCGCGAGCGTGCGATCACATGCGCAACGCGGCGGGGCCGGCTGAATGCCGGAACCGCGGATTACATCCGCTCGCCGAGGAACGTCAGCGTGCGGCCATGCGCCAATGCCGACGCGTGCTGGTTGTACGACGCACGCTCCGAGCAGTTGAAACCGTGATCGGCGTTCGGGTAGATGTTGAATTGCACGTCGCCGCGACCCGCGAAGCGCTCCTGAATCTGGCCGATGTCCGACGGCAGAATATGCGCGTCGAGCTCGCCGTAGTGGAACTGCATCGGCACCTTGATGTTCGCGGCTTTGTCGAGATGGTTATGGATGCCGCCGCCGTAGTAGGCGACAGCGGCGTCGACCGAACCGGCCGCCGCGGCGAGATAGGCGAGACGGCCGCCGAAGCAGTAGCCGATCGCCGCGATCTTGCCGGTCACTTCCGGCAGCGCCCGCAAGGCGGCCGCAGCGGCGCCGAGGTCGGCGACCGCGTCGTCGACCTTGGTTTTCTGCATCAGCTCGATGCCCTTTTCGCGATCCTTGCCGTCGTACGTCAATTCGACGCGCGGCTGCACGCGCCAGAACACGTCCGGGGCGAGCGCGACATAGCCGTCCTGCGCGTACTGATCCGCGACCGAGCGGATATGGCCGTTCACGCCGAAGATTTCCTGAATGATGATGACGGCCGGTCCCTTGCCGCCCTTCGGCAGCGCGAGGTAGCCGCCGAAACTGTCGTCGCCGGCGGGGATGTCGATCCATCGGGAAGTCGTGCTCATGCTGTTCTCCATTGACTCGCGCGACCGCCGCGCGAGGTCGGTGTGTACGAAACGCTCAAGGCCACGAGGCCCTGCAACGGGCGGTTAGTTTGCCATCAAAAGAATCGCCTTGCAGGGGGGGCGGGACGGGGCCTCGCGGGTGATGCGAAGTGCTTCGATTCTCGTCAGGCGATTGAAACGATCTCGATAATTCATTTCTCCGCGATGGCGCGTGTCGGTAAAGTCAGCGCGTGATGGCTCGCGCGTGTCAGCGCATCTCGTGAACATGTTGGCGAGCGCATGAATCAGCACATGGACGGCTTTGCGCCGGAAGGAAACGAACATGAATGAAGGCAGTTTCGTGACGCCGTTCGCCGAGCACTTCCAGATGCGGGTACCCGTCGTGCAGGCGCCGATGGCCGGCGGCGCGACGACGCCGGCGCTCGTCGCGGCGGTATCCAATGCGGGCGGACTTGGTTTTCTCGCGGGGGCGGCGCTCGCGCCCGAGAAGATCGCCAGCGAGGTCGCGGCGATTCGCGCGCTGACCGATCGCCCGTTCGGCGTGAATCTGTTCGTGCTCGATCCGGTCTCGCCCGATGAAGCCACCGTGCGCCGCGCGCTCGACGCAGTCGATCCGCTGCGAGCCGATCTCGGCTTGCCGCCGGGACAGCCGCTCGCACGCTATGCGCCTGACTTTCGCGCGCAACTGGAAACGCTGATCGAATTGCGGGTGCCGGTCGCCGGCTTTACGTTCGGACTGCTAGCAGCGGACGACGTCGAGCGTTTGCACGCGAGCGGCAGCTATGTAGTTGGGACTGCGACGCATGTTGCCGAAGGCATCGCGTGGCGCGATGCGGGCGCCGATGCCGTCGCCGCGCAAGGCGCGGAGGCGGGCGCGCATCGCGGCACGTTCATCGGCGCATTCGAAGATGCGCTGGTCGGCACGATGGCGCTCGTGCCGCAACTGGTCGACGCGACCGGGCTGCCGGTGCTCGCGGCCGGCGGCATCATGGACGGTCGTGGCATCGTCGCGGCACTCGCGCTCGGTGCGCAAGCCGCGGTGATGGGCACCGCGTTTCTGACCACCCGCGAGAGCGCGATCCCCGAGGTATGGAAAACCCGCGTGCGCGGCATGTCAGATACCTCGACCACGGTGACGCGCGCGATCACGGGCCGCCACGCGCGCGGCATCCGCAATCCGTTGATACAACGTTTGCGCGAATCGGCGGACAGCATCGCGCCGTATCCGGTGCAAAACGCGTTGACGCAGGAGCTGCGGCAAAACGCGGCGCGTGCGCAGAACGGCAATTACCTGTCGTTGTGGGCGGGGCAGGGTGCGCCGCTTGGCCACACGCGCGCCGAAGCGATCGGCGCGATCGAACTGATGGCGCAGCTCGAGCAGGAATGGCAGGCGGCCTCCGTGCGAGTCGCCGCGTTCTTGCGTTGATTGCATGGCCGATTTAAGGCTGATTTAAGTTTTTTACCGCACTCACAATCCTGTGCGGCACGCCACATTTCTGAATTGAAAAACCCTTCGAATCATATGTGACAGAAGCCGGAAAATGGCTAAATCCGCGCCCGCGGAGAAACTTCCTAATTAGCGGAAACCCGCATGGGCTGGGGCTTTCCGGTCCGCTCGCCCAAGCCACGAGCGGTTCGCCCGGGAACTGCGCTATTAGTGTTGTTCCCACTTTCTCAAAAAATTCCCGCAAATTAATTTGATGGCCTACACTTGCGCGCAAGTACGGTTTGCCAACTGTCACAAACAGTCCGGTAAACGTACTGGCCAAGTGCATGAACGATGCAACCGGCGTGGTCGTCCACGGGACTGAGCGACACGTGTAGGGGAAGCGGGGCACAGGGCGATTACGTTGTTTTGACCGAAACTGGAGACTTACATGAACATCAAGATTCAAAAGCTGTTGCCGATCAGCGCTGCGGCGGTGCTGTTCGCGACGTTGGCAACATCGGCCGCGGCCGACACGGTCGTGAAGATCGGTCACGTCGCGCCGTTGACTGGCGGTATTGCTCACCTGGGGAAAGACAACGAAAACGGCGCGCGCCTCGCCATTGAGGAAATCAACGCGAAGGGTCTGACGATCGGCGGCCAGAAGATCACGCTGCAACTCGACGCGCAGGACGACGCGGCCGACCCCCGCACGGCCACGCAGGTTGCGCAGAAGCTCGTCGACGACAAGGTCGTCGCCGTGGTCGGCCACCTGAACTCGGGCACCTCGATCCCGGCATCGAAGATCTATAGCGATGCGGGCATCGTGCAGATCTCGCCGTCGGCAACGAACCCGGCCTACACGCAGCAAGGCTTCAAGACGACCTACCGCGTCGTCGCGACCGATGCTCAGCAAGGCCCGGCTCTCGCGAACTACGCGGCGAAGGGCATGAAGGTGAAGAGCGTCGCGATCGTCGACGACTCGACCGCTTACGGCCAAGGTCTCGCGAACGAATTCGAGAAGACGGCGAAGTCGCTCGGTATGAACGTCGTGTCGCACGACGCGACGAACGACAAGGCCGTCGACTTCCGCGCGATTCTGACGAAGATCAAGGGTGAAAATCCCGACGCGATCATGTACGGCGGCATGGACGCGACCGGCGGCCCGTTCGCCAAGCAGGCGAAGCAGCTCGGCCTGCGCGCGAAGGTGCTGGCAGGTGACGGCGTGTGTACCGACAAGCTGTCGGACCTGGCCGGCGACGCAACCGACAACATCGTCTGCTCGGAAGCCGGCATGGCGCTCGAAAAGATGGCGGGCGGCAAGGCGTTCGAAACGAAGTACGAGAAGCGCTTCGGCCAGCCGATCCAGATTTACGCGCCGTTCACGTATGACGCGGTGTACATCATCGTCGACGCGATGAAGCGCGCTAACTCGACCGATCCGGCGAAGATCCTGGCAGCGATGCCGACGACCGACTACAAGGGCGTGATCGGCGAAACGACGTTCGACTCGAAGGGCGACCTACAGCACGGCGTGATCTCGCTGTACAGCTACAAGCAAGGCAAGAAGACGCTGCTCGACGTCGTGAAGATGTAAATTCGGTGTGGTCGAAGGCGGCGTCGGGCCGCACTTCGATTTGCCGCTAAAGAGGCACGTGGGCCGTCAGGCTTGCGTGCCTCTTCTTTTTGGCGTTGCGTTTGCGTCAGATCTTCAAACGCCGCAGCACCTTCGGCCCGACGAGCGCGATCATCGCGGCGCACACGGCGACGACCGACAGCCCGATCGTCAGATTGGTCACCTGCGCGACCGCACCGATGATCACCGGTCCGAGCAGCAACCCGAAATAGGCCAGCCCCGCGACGTGCGCGAGCCCCTCGGCCGCGTGGATGCCCTTCACGCTCGCGGCCGCCGCGAACAGCACCGGCATCATGTTCGCGAGGCCCAGGCCGATCAGCGCAAAACCGGCGAGCGCGGCCACCGGATTCGGCAGCAACAGCGCGTCGACCATCCCGGCGCAGGCGAGCGCCGCACTGATCATCACGAGTTGCGGCGCGCCGAAGCGGGCGCGCACCGCGTCGCCGGCAAAACGCGCTGCCGCCATGCCGCCGGAAAACGCCGCGTAGGCGGCGCTGGCGAGCGCGGGCGTCGAGAGCACGACATCGCGCATATAGACCGTGGCCCAGTCGTACATCGCGCCTTCGGCGATCAGCGCGACCAGCGCCATCGTGCCGAGCGCCCACAACGCCGGCGAGCGCCAGCGGCTCGCGCGCGGCGTCGCGGCATCGGGATGCTCGGCGTGCGGCACGTGCGGCAGCACCGACGGGCACGCCAGCACCAGCACGAGCGCGCTGGCCGCCGCGGCGAGCGCGAGATGCACAGCCGGCGCCATGCCGCGCGACAGCAGCGCCCCGCCCACCGCCGCGCCGAACATGCCGCCAAGGCTGAACATCCCATGCAGCGACGACATGATCGGCTTGCCGAGCGCCTTTTCGACGGCGCTCGCTTCGGCGTTCATCGCGACGTCGAGCGTGGCCATGCCCGCGCCGAAGACGGCCAGCACGACCAGCAGGATCCAGTACGCCGGCACGACGAGGATCAGCGCGGCGCAGGCGGCCATCGCGAGGCCGCCGGTCAGGCAGGCGCGGCGCGTGCCGACCCGCGCGATCCACGACGCATTGGTCACCATCGCGCCGATCGATCCGCCCGCCACCGCGAACAACGCGAACGACAGCATCGCCGGATTCAGATGGAAGCGGTCGCGCACCGTCGGCACGTGCACGCCCCACGAGGCGTACATCATGCCGGCGATGAAAAATACCGCCATCGTGGCAATGCGTGCGCGTTGCCGTGCGGTGACGGACAGATTGCGATGCGCGGCGGGCAGGACGGCGAATTCGGAGGCTTGGTGATCGGGCACGGAGGTCTCGAGGCGATGTGCGCGAGAAAGCGCATTGAAAGCGGATCTTCGATTCTATCGAAGCGTGGTGGCGAATGCTTGGAGCCGTGGGATCGGGCGCATACGATTGATAGGCTGGGGATGCAACCTGGCGGTATTGCCGGCTGTCATGCCATGGCACGCCGCAGTTGGTTTTTGCATTGCCGCGCGGCGGCTTTTCTGCCGCTCACCGCTTCCCGTTCATTCCTGGTTCACCGAGGAACGCTCAGTTGAACATTCCGGCTCACGCTCCGCTGCATCTGCTGCACACGGCCACGGTCGGCACGCTCGCCACGCACGCTCGCCAGCCCGAGGGCTTTCCGTATCCGTCGGTGCTGCCGTTCGCGCCGGACGCGCGGCATTGTCCGACGATCCTCGTGAGCCGGCTCGCGGAGCACACGCACAACCTGCACACCGATTCGCGCGCCGGTTTTCTGGCCGTCGACGCACCCGACGGCGACGTGCTGGGCGGCCAGCGCGTCACGCTGCTTGGCCGCTTCGAGCCGGTCGGCTCGAGCCCGGAACTGGCGCGGCGCTACCTGCGCTATCACCCGGACGCGGAGCGCTACCTGATGCTGGGCGATTTCACGTTCTGGATCATGGAGGTCGAGCGGCTGCGCTACATCGGCGGCTTTGGCGCGATGGGCTGGCTCGATGGCGCCGAACTCGATCCGCTGCCGCCGCTTGCAGTCAGCGAGGAGGACGCGCTGATCGCGGAATTCGGTCACCGGCTGAGTGGCGCGGGCGGCGTCGAATTGCTGGGTGTCGACCGTTATGGCGCCGATCTGAAACGCAACGGCGTGCGCCACCGTTTCGCATTCGATGGCGCCCGGTCCGATACCGGGACATTGCACGCCGCGCTCGAAGTCTGCATCGAGCGGAATGCGGATTAAGTATTTATCGTTTATCGAGAAAACGCGCATGCGCCAGTCGCGACGAACGGGGTCCTTGTCTCAATAGTGCGCGGCTTATCCAAGCCAAAGCTTTCATGCCGTGAAATGTTCGATGTGCAATGGACCGCTCAAGTCTCATTTCTTGATAGTTAAATCGTGTAAATATGCAGATGAGTGGACTTTTTAGCGACATGCGAAATCAGCGATTAGAAAGGCCGTAGTCCGACCCAAAAGCAGCGCAGGAAACTTTTTGAAACGAATTTAAATTAATTTTTTCCGGTTGCTTATCCAGCCTTTCTATTTTGTGTTAATCTCGCCGTCAAATTCCGAGGCATGAAACCTTCAAAGGCGAGTCGGCAAAAGACCGGCGGTCATTTATCCATACCACAAGGGAAACCTATGTCTTCTTACAAGGAACTGCTCGCGCAGCGCGAGAAGCTCGAAAAGCAGATTGAAGAAGCGAAGTCGCGCGAATACGCGGAAGTCTTGAATGAAATCAAGCAGAAGATGGCGGATTACGGCATTTCGCTGAGCGAACTCGGCGGCGGCCGCGCACCGAAAGGCGCTAAAGCGAGCCGGCCGCGCGCAGGCGTCGCGCCTAAATATCGCGATCCGGAAAGCGGCAGCACGTGGTCCGGTCGCGGCAAGCCGCCGCGCTGGATTGCGGGTCTTGATCGCGAAAAGTTTCTGATCCAGAAGTAATCACGATCAGGCGGGCAGTGAGGGTTGGCCGCACGTAGTACGAATAGCGGCGATCCACCGCGTTTTATAGCCTGCTGCAGAATCTGAAAAAGCCGCGCACCGTTCAGGGCGCGGTTTTCGTCATTTGCGGCGCCGAGTTTTTTGTCGCATGCGCTTCAGGCAACTGGAACGCGAATGCTTTTCGTTTAGATAAGCGATTGATTTAAAAAGGTTTTTTTCCGCTTTTCCCTGCGCGCGCGATTCGCGGCGGCTACAATAACGATAATTGACATTTCCGCCACTTCAGCATGCAGTCCGCCGCGATCGCCCAAACCACCGAGAAACAACGCGTTGCGCGCAAAAGTACTTTTGCGAGTATTGCGCTCAATAGCGTGTTGATGACGCTGCAAATCGCCATCGGCACGATCGCGCACTCGCAGGCGCTAGTTGCCGACGGTATCCATTCCCTTGCCGATCTTATTTCCGATTTTGTCGTGCTGATTGCCAATCGGCACAGCGGGGCCAAGCCCGACGCGGATCACAATTACGGACATAGCCGTTATGAGACGGTGGCGTCGTTATTTCTCGGCGCGCTGCTGATCTCGGTCGGCGTCGGCATGTTGTGGCGCGCCGGTACGCGGCTCGCCGACCTGCAAAATATTCCCGCCGTGCACATGAGCGCGCTCGCGGTCGCGGCGCTCGTGCTGGTCTGCAAGGAAGCGCTGTTTCGCTACATGCTGCGCGAGGCGAAGCGAGTGCGTTCCGCGATGCTGATCGCGAACGCATGGCACGCGCGCTCGGACGCGGCGTCGTCGCTGGTGGTGGGGATCGGCGTGATCGGCAGCCTCGCCGGCTTGCGGTTGCTCGACCCGATCGCAGCGGCCATCGTCGGTTTCATGGTCGCGCGCATGGGCTGGACCTTCGGTTGGGACGCGCTGCAGGATCTGTCGGACCGCGCGCTCGACGAAACCGCCGCGGCCGACATGCGCGCATTGCTGATGTCCACCCCCGGCGTGCGTGACGTGCACGAAATGCGTACGCGCAAGATGGGCGATTTCGCGCTCGTCGACGCGCACATTCTGGTCGATCCGATGATTTCGGTATCGGAAGGGCATTACATCGCGGAGTCGGCGCGGCTGCGTGTGCTGACCGACAAGCGCGTGCTCGACGCGCTGATCCACGTCGATCCGGAAAACGATGCGCTCGCGCATCCACCGGTCGATCTGCCGCCGCGGGAGCGCGTGACCGCCGAGGTCGACGCGGCGCTGGCGGCCTGGGGCTTGCAGGCCGCTGGGATAAATCTGCACTACCTGAGCACCGGGCTCGACGTGGAGGTGGTGTTACCGGCGGCGGCGTCCGTTGAAGGGCGCGCTGCAGACGGCCCAGAGGCCGCGCGTCTGCTGGAAAGCGAGGCGCAGTCGCTTGGGCGCGTCGATCTGGAGGCGCTCAAGCGTCGTCTCGGCGCGCGCAAGCTAGACGTGCTGCTGCAACGGGATATCTCGGCCGCGCAAGGCGGTCCGGCGGCGGAACTCAAGACTGGCGTCGCCCCCGGCGGTCGGTCAATCGCCGCGGAGCCTCACAACGCCGCCTGAGTCCGATGAGTTTCGGACACCCGATGCCGCGAACCTTCATGCGGCCCGCAGCGGCGGCATGCGTCACAACGGCAACTGCGTATCGAACTTGATTTCGCGCAGCACGACGCTCGTGCGCACCTGCGCGACGGCTGGAATCTTGAAAATGCGTTCGTGCAGGAAGCTGTCGTACGCCTTGATGTCCGGCGCGACGATCTTCAGGATGTAATCGGATTCACCGGTCGTGCTGTAGCACTCGGTCACTTCGGGGCAGGTGGCGATTTCCCGCTCGAACTGCTCGACGCCGCCTTCGGTGTGGCGCGTCAGATGGATATGCGCGAGCGCGCACACATGCAAGCCGAGTTTTTCGCGATCGAGCAGCGCCGTGTAGCGCTGGATCACGCCCGACTGTTCCATGTCCTTGATGCGCCGCCAGCACGGCGTGCTCGACAGCCCGACCTGGTCGGAGATTTCCTGCACGGAACGACGTGCGTCGAGCTGCAGTAGGCGCAGGATCTTCTGTGAGAACGTATCGAGTGTCAACTGCGCCTCCGTTAGCGTCGCCGTATCAACGCATGGTAGAGGGCGCGAAAACGAAACGCAATGTAAAACGGCTCTCGCGAGCGAGATTGCCTAATTTACCGGGTCGGGAGCGGCGTTTTGCCCTGAGCCGTCCCCATCATCCTTGCCGTCCCCCGGCATCTCGGGCTGACGCGCGCGCAAGTCCTTCAGCATGTTGCAAAAGAGGGCACCCTGCTCGATCGCGTCGTCGAGCGCGACGTGCGTGTGCGGATGCTCGTCGAACCAGTGCTTCGGAAAGCGCGGCTTGATGTTCTTGCGGTACGGCAGGCCAGTCATCGCGAACGCGAGCGTCTTGATGTCGAGCGCCGACCACGAAAACGGGCAGCGGCCGACGAAGCGCATCATGTACCAGAACATATAGGTGAAGTCGAAGCCGGCCGGCATCGCGACGAACACCGGCTTGCCCGGCAGCGCCTCGACCCATTCGACATAGGCGGTCAGGGCGGCCTCGGGTTTCTGCAAGTCCTGGCGGCAGGCCGCCCATGCTTCCGGCTGGGTCTTCCACCACGCTTCCTGAACCGGATGCGGCGCTGCACCTTCGAGCAGTTCGAGATTCGCCGAGAACGTCGCGATCAGCTGCTTGTCTTCGGTGTATGCGGCGGATGCGAAGCTCAGCATCGAATGCGGGCCGGGGATCGGGCCGTCCGCTTCGACGTCGGTACTCACATAGATTTCGCTGCTCATGCGCCAACTCCGTCTGCGACGTAGGGATTCGTGCGGCGCTCGGCGCCGAACGTCGAGGTCGGGCCGTGGCCGGGCACGAACGTGACGTCGTCGCCGAGCGGCCAGAGTTTGTCGCGGATCGAGCGGATCAGATCCGCATGATTGCCACGCGGGAAATCCGTGCGGCCGATCGAGCCGGCGAACAGCACGTCGCCAACTAGTGCAAGCCGATGCGCGCGGCTGAAGAAGACCACGTGGCCGGGCGTGTGGCCGGGGCAGTGGTAGACCTCGAGGGTTTCGTCGCCGAATTGCACGGTGTCGCCGTCTTGTAGCCAGCGGTCCGGCTCGAAGGCGTCGGCGGCCGGGAAGCCGAAGCGCGTGCTCTGGTCCGGCAGCTTGTCGAGCCAGAAGCGTTCGTCGGGATGCGGACCTTCGATCGGCACGCCGTAGTGACTGGCGAGTGTCTTCGCGCCGGCGCAGTGATCGATGTGGCCATGGGTCAGCAAGACCTTTTCGACGGTCACGTTCTGCCGCGCGATCTCGCGCTGGATCATGTCGAGGTCGCCGCCTGGATCGACGACGGCAGCGCGCCCGGTGGCCTCGCAAACGAGCAGCGAGCAGTTCTGCTGGAACGGCGTGACGGGGATCAGGGTGACTTTCATGGCTGGACGACGCGCTGGAAAAACGGTGATTGTACCGGGCCTCGCGACAGCCTCCGCCGCCCATGCGACGGGGCCGGCTCACGGCCCGTCTCGGACTTTCGTATGTCCATTTTTGCGATAAATGTGAAGATTGATCAAGTTTTTGAGCAGCTCGCCATCCCAACAAAAAGTTTTGGGTATAATGGACTTCATGCACTAGGAATTGTGCTGCCACAAGGCGATGCGTTCCCACAAAAAGGGAATGCCGCTCGCCGTTCAAGTAAGGGCTGTCGGAATGCCGACGGCCATCCGGTATCGATGCGTTCGATGCACACGTCTTGCCCAGCCAGGCGCCGCGCGCCTGCTACGGAATTAATCTCCGTGACGCTGGGTGGGGCCTACGCCGCCGTTCCTGCGCGCTGAGTTGCGCGCGCAAGAACGTGTCATTGCCACGTTCAGTTGGCGGCATGTGGGGTCTGGTCAGGCTGCCGGGGACAGGTTGCGCCAGACGTGAAAATTAACCGTGCGGTAGCGGCTGAGTGAGCCGTATCCGGGCTTTGACGTACTGCGCATTTTCGCGCGGCGCGTTGTCGTCCCTACCGCCGGAGCCGCAAGCAACACACCCAGCAGTTTGCGGGTGACGCGGCTCGACAATGTGATTGCACGTCTTATGAAAACTCGGCTAACCCGTGGTGTAGGGACTCTTTTTGCCTTTTTTGTACTGGCCGGCTGTGCCACGCCTCCGGGCGCGCCCGATACGTCCGCGAACGACACGCCGCAAAGTACAAAGAACACGCACCTGAGCTCTTTCGGACCACAATCGTTCGGTAGCGCGCCGGCCTCGAGCCCGAGCGCGTCGAACGCGCCCGCGTCGCCGCTGGCTGACGCGCAGCCGCTCACCGACGACGGCGTCGACGTCGCGGACTTCCATCAGATCGGACGCGCGTCGTGGTACGGACGCTTCTTCCACGGCCGCCGCACCGCCAATGGCGAGCGTTACGACATGCATGCCCTGACGGCCGCGCATCGCACCCTGCCGCTCGGCTCGTACGTGCGCGTGACCAATCCGGCCAATTCGCGCTCGGTGATCGTACGGATCAACGACCGCGGCCCGTACGCCCGCGGCCGCGTGATCGACCTGTCGATGGCGGCCGCTGCCATGCTCGACATGCGCCACACCGGTACCGCGCGGGTCAAGATCGAAGGGCTCACGCAACAGGAAGCGCGCGCCGAGCTGAACGAGACGCTCGCGTCGAACTCGGATTCGAACAAGTGATGTGACGTTACATGGCGATGATGCCGCGTCGGCTGAACCAACCGTCTGCAGAAAATCGAAGGGCCGCGACATGCGGCCCTTTTCTGTTGCCGTCAGCCTTTTACCCGCCGGGCCCGACCCTCACGTTTCGGGCTTGTCTTCCTTCAGCGCCAGCGCGCGCGCGTACAACGCGTGGCGCGATGCGCCCGTGAGCGCCGCAGCGACCTTCGCCGCGCTGCTCACCGTCAATTCTTCCAGCAGGATGCCGAGCAGCGCGTCGTGATCGTGCTCGCCGGCCGCTTCGGGCGCCGCGCCTTCGACCACCAGCACGAATTCGCCACGCTGCCGGTTCGCGTCGGCAGCGAGCCACGTTGGCCCTTCGGCCAGGGTGCCCTGGTGCAGGGCTTCGTGTAACTTCGTCAGTTCCCGCGCGATCAGCAGACGGCGTGTGCCGCCGAACGCATCGGCGAGCGCCTGCACCGTCTCGACGATCCGGTGCGGCGCTTCGTAGAACACCATCGCGTGAGGATGTTGCGCGAGCGCCTGCAAGGCGGCGGCGCGCGCCTTCGGCTTCGGCGGGAGGAAGCCGAGGAACGAGAACGTCGCGACCCAGTCGCCGGTCGCGCTGAGCGCGGTGGCGAGCGCACTCGCGCCGGGCAGCGGGACCACCACGAAGCCGGCCTCGCGCACGGCATCGACGAGCTTGGCGCCGGGGTCCGAGATGCCCGGCGTGCCCGCGTCGGACACGTACGCCACGCGCTCGCCGGCCTGCAGATACTCGATCACGCGCTGCGCGGCGGTGCGCTCGTTGTGCTGATGCACGGCGACGAGCGGCTTCGAGATGCCGTAGCGCGCGAGCAGCTGACCGGTGTTGCGGGTGTCCTCGGCGGCGATGCGATCCGCGAGTCCGAGCACGTGCAGCGCGCGCAGCGTGATGTCGGCGATGTTGCCGATCGGCGTGGCCACCACATACAGCGCGGCGGCGGGGTACTGCTGCCCTTGCGCGAGTTCGGAGAGAGGAGTCATGAGACGGAAGACACAAACAGACGGAACGAGGCCGATATTGTGCCATGTGGGCTTGCGCGAGCAGGCCGTGCCGAAGACTGCGCAAAAGATGCCCATACACGCCGGTCCAAAAACCGCCCACAACTTTTCCTGCGCTCACCAGTCCAAATCCGTCGGCGCGGCTTTCGAAGCACGCGCGCGCGAATTTTTGCAGCGCCAGCGTCTGCGCTTCGTGGCGCGCAACGTCGCCTGTCGGGGCGGCGAGATCGATCTCGTGATGAGTGATCGTGACGGCGCGCTGGTGTTCGTCGAAGTTCGCGCGCGTGCGCAGCGGCATTATGGCGGTGCGGCTGCGAGCATCGGTTGGCAGAAGAGACAGCGCATCGTGCGAGCGGCGCGGCACTATCTCGCGACGCGCGCCACGACGAACCGCGGCCCGCGCGACGAACCCGCGTGCCGTTTCGACGTCGTCGCGTTCGAGAGCGGCAGGCTCGTATGGTTGCGCGATGCGTTTCGCGCCGACGAAGTCTGACCGACAGCGCAGACAACGCGCGTGAGTGCGATAAACTTGCGCTCGCGTGCCGCGCGAACTCATCGGCGGCCACAGCCTGGCAGTATGACTTCACAACACGGCCGCGCAGTGCGGTCCATTCGCGGTAGAAGATAGAGACTCGATGTCAGTCGAACGCATCCAACAACACTTCCGCGACAGCGCGGCAGTCAAACTCGAAGCCCTCGAAACCCTGTCGATGCCGATCGCCGCCGCGATCGACACGATGTTCGCCGCGCTCGCCAACGGCAATCGCATCCTCGCGTGCGGCAACGGCGGTTCGGCCGCCGACGCGCAGCATTTCGCGGCCGAGCTGATCGGCCGCTTTGAGCGCGAGCGGCCAGGTCTGCCGGCCATTGCGCTCAGCACCGACACCTCCGTGCTCACCGCGATCGCCAACGACTATTCGTTCGAACAGATCTACGCGAAACAGGTCTGGGCGCTCGGTCAGCCCGGCGACGTGTTGCTCGCGATCACCACATCCGGCAATTCCGCGAACGTGGTCGCCGCGATCGAAGCCGCGCATGAGCGCGAAATGATCGTCGTTGCGCTGACCGGCAAGGGCGGCGGACGCGCACAGGAGGTGCTGAGTGACACCGACATCCACGTGTGCGTGCCGTCCGACCGCACGGCGCGCATCCAGGAAGTGCACCTGCTGACCATCCATTGCCTGTGCGACGGCATCGATGCCATGTTGCTCGGCGAAGACTGAGACTGATTTCGAAGGAGAGCTAGTTGATGAGCGTTTTCCGCATCAAGAAGACACTGGTGAGAACCGTGCTCGTGGTCGGGTTCGCGGCGGGCCTGTCGGCCACGCTGCAAGGCTGCTTTCTCGCTGTCGGAGCCGCGGCGGGCGGCGGCGCGCTGATGGCGACCGACCGCCGCACGCTCGGCGCGCAGACCGAGGATCGCGAGATTCAGGTGAAGGCGCTGTCGCAGATCAGCCAGAATCTGCCGGACTCCGCGCACGTCAACGTCACGGTGTTCAACCGCCGCGTGCTGCTGACCGGCGAGGTCGCGGGCGAGGCGTCGAAGCAGCGTGCCGAGAGCATCGTGCGGAACATGAACAACGTGAATACGATCGTCAATGAACTGGCGATCGCGCCGGCGAGCTCGTTCTCGTCGCGCACCAACGACACCTACCTCGAAACGCGCGTGAAGACCGCTCTGATCGCCGAGAAGAACATTTCGGCGAACAATTTCAAGGTCGTGGCCGAGCGCGGCAACGTCTATCTGATGGGCCTCGTCACGATGAATGAGGGCAATATCGGCGCCGACGTCACGAGCCGCGTGCCGGGCGTCGTGGAGGTGGTCAAGGTGTTCCAGTACATCCAGCCGCAGGAAGCCGAAGCTGCTGCGGCCGCCGGTGCGACGGCGCCGGTGGCCGCCTCGCAGCCCGAGGTCAGCGAGCCGACGGTCGGCGCGATTCCCGATTCGTCGGTGAGCGCGCGGCCGCTCGATCAGCAGGCGCCTGCGCCGGTCAACTCGTCGACGTCGGTGCGACCGGGTAATCCGAAGGCGGTGCCTTGATGCGCGGTATGACGCGTGCGGGTGTCGTGTTCGCGTTGGTGGTCGGCGCGCTCGCCGGCACGATGACGTCGGGTGCTCGCGCGGCCGAGGCGCCGCGCGGCCAGCAGGTCGCCGCCGCGAATGCATGCATGGGCTGTCACGCCGTCGATCGCAAGCTGGTTGGTCCGTCGTTCCAGCAAATCGCCGCGAAGTACAAGGGCGACGGGCAGGCGCCGGCCAAACTCGCGCGCAAGGTGAAGGACGGCGGCTCCGGCGTATGGGGCATGATTCCGATGCCGGCCCATCAATCGATGAGCGATGCGGACATCCGCGCGGTCGTCGACTGGGTGCTCGCGGGCGCGCCGTCCAGATGAAGTGTTCCCGGGGCTGGAGGCTTGGCAAAAGGGAAAATGGCTGTGCTAGAATTATTTTTGTTGGGGGGGTAGCTCAGCTGGGAGAGCGTCGCGTTCGCAATGCGAAGGTCGGGAGTTCGATCCTCCTCCTCTCCACCATCACGTGTTCCAAGCAGTTCCAGAGAATTCCGCAAACCCCGCGTCCCGTAAGGCTCGCGGGGTTTTTGTTTCCATTCCGGGATTGTGGTTTCCGTTGACAGCCGGGGGCCTTTCAGAGCAGTTTTAGGGGCATCAGGCTCATTTTTGAGCCCGTTGGAAATTTAGGCCCCCACGCAACGGGAGGTGTCCCATGCCTCTTACCGATCTGGAAGTTCGCCGGGCTGCGGCTCGCGAAAAGACCTACCGGGTCTCCGACGGCCGCGGAATGTATCTCGAGATTTCTCCGTCTGGCGGCAAATACTGGCGCTTCAAATACCGGTTCAATGACAGGGAGCGGAAGCTGGCGCTTGGCGTCTATCCCGATGTCACGCTTGCCCATGCGCGCAGGAAGCGCGATGAGGCGCGTGCGATGCTGGCCGATGGCATTGATGCCGGTCAGGCGAAGAAGGACAAGAAACGCCTGGCGCGGCTGAACGCGGCCACGACCTTTGAGGCCGTCGCGCTTGAGTGGTTCGAGCAGCAGGCGCCCGGCTGGGCGCCGAGCCACTCCGAAAAGATCATGGGGCGGCTGAAGAAGGACCTGTTTCCATGGCTGGGTTCGCGTCCCATCGCTGACATCACGCCGCCTGAAGTCCTTGAAGTGCTGCGCCGTGCCGAGAAACGCGGTGCGCACGACACCGCACATCGGCTTCAGCAGAACTGCGGCCAGATCTTTCGCTACGCTGTGGTAACCGGGCGCGCCATGCGTGACGTGAGCGCCGACCTGCGCGGCGCGCTGCGGCCCAACCGCCATACCCACTTCGCCTCAATTACGGATCCCGAGAAGGTCGGGGAAATGCTGCGCGCCTTCGATGGCTTTTCCGGGACGCTAGTCGTGCGCGCGGCGCTGCAACTTGCGCCGTTGCTGTTCGTGCGACCCGGCGAACTGAGGCAGGCTGAGTGGGCGCAGATTGATCTCGAACGGCGCGAATGGCGCTACACCGTCTCGAAGACAAACACGGAGCATTTGGTACCACTGGCTGCGCAGGCGGTGGAGATCCTGAAAGAGTTGCAGGCGCTGACCGGAAAATGGCGCTGCGTCTTTACAGGTCGGGATCGCAGAAAACCCATGAGCGGCGCGGCGATCAATGCCGCGCTGCAGCGGCTAGGCTTCGATACGAAAACTGAGATCACGGGCCACGGATTCCGGGCGATGGCCCGGACCATCCTGCATGAGCGGCTCCGCTTTCCGGCCGAAGTCATCGAGCACCAGTTGGCACACCGGGTGCCCGACTCGCTCGGTAGTGCATACAACCGTACGCGGTTCATCGATGACCGGATCGCGATGATGCAGGCATGGGCTGATTATCTGGATCGGCTGAAGGCCGGGGCAGAGGTGGGTCCGATTAGGCCAAGAGGTGTTTGAAATGGGCTTGGTTGTAGCGGGAATGCCGTTTGTGTTGTTCGACAATGAAAAACTCCACTGCGACATGACTGAAACCAGACACCTGGCGCGGCGGATCGCGCAAAAGTAACCGTTCTTGCATAGCCGTCAGTAAGTGGCTGACGAGCGGCCGCCGCGTGGATGCAAGTAGTCTGTTTTAGCATCGCAACAGGTTGCGCTTGACATTGGATCCTGTCGCTCCCGCATACATCATGGCGAATGTGAGCGATCGGATCGGCGATCGTGATCGCCGAACGGGGCATGAAAGGCTGATAGCGATTCACTGCTGTCGTTCAAGCTTCTACTGCCTATGCCTGCAGTGCAGCGACGGCTGTCGCTCAGCATCTCCGCCGTGAGCGGCCGGTGCCAGTTTGACGTCGTGGCAGGACTCGGGTCAGAAGGAGAGCTTCGCCGTCCGACGTGGCTGCTTGTGCGTCACAATTTCACCGGTTATCGAATGCCGATACCTACAGCTTCATTCAGTGAGCGCTTCCGTTACTGTGCGTATCATTAGGGTCATCACGACAAGGGAGATAGCACAGCAATGGCACGATGCACAGCACCAGTTCGAGGGCACCAGTCGGCAGCCGCGCAGGCAGCCTGCCCTGCATGTGGTTCCCGCTATGGCGGGTACCGCAACAGCTATGGCAGCGGGAACGGCAGTGGCTACAGCTCGTCCTATTCTTCTGGTGGCGGGAGCAGCTACAGCAGCGGCGGCAGGTCCAGCGGAGGCGGCAGTTCAAGGCCGCGCTGGTCGCGTGCCGGTTCGTCTGTTTCGTATACGCCCGCTCAGGTGGCGTCCCTCACACCGGTTCGCGAGGCTGTTGAAAAAGAAGCGGCAGCGAAGCCGGACCTTCGGGATTGCTTCCTCTGCCACGCTTGGGATGACAGGCAAGGCGCCGCCAAGGAGCTGCACGATTTGCTCGAGGCAGTTGGTGTCAAGGTTTGGTTTAGCGAGAAGGACCTTGGCCTTGGCGTGCCGATGATGCGAGCCATCGATAAAGGCTTAGCGGCCTCGAAAATTGGGCTCGTCCTAGTGACCCCTGCATTGTTGGCACGCCTTCCGAAAGAGGGCGTCGCCGACAAAGAGCTTTCGACTCTTCTCCAGGGTAACCGTCTCGTGCCCATCGTGCACGGCACTACGTACACTGCGCTCCGCGATGTCAGCCCCATGCTTGCTTCGCGAAGCGGACTTGATACGTCGGAAGACACGATGGCGGTGGTCGCAACAAAAATTGCCGAGCTGGTTGCCATCTGGAGCTGACAGGTGAGGCTTTCTTCGGCTGCTTTACCTTTGACTGCCGCCAGTCTCTAGGGCTCCCTCTAAGGACCGCTGTCAACCTGAAGCGGTCGATCAAGAAGATTCAACAGCCGGCAGCTTCTGCCCGTTCTTCGCCAGCTGTTTCTCTTCCTCATTGTCCTGGGTAAAGGGCGCGCAGCCCATGGTTCCCAACACAATCGCCAATAGCTAGGCGTTAAAAAGGGCAAGATAGCTCTGGGTTACGGGCTCGTAGCTCGTGGCGGATAACCATGCGCGACCGCCTGCGGTATGTGCGATCGCATAGCCCCAGGCTGCGACCCGATTTGCGGTGACCCCGTCACTGGCCATACCAGCCAAAGCGCCGATTTCACTAATCTCATCAGATTTGGTCACCAGCCTTTCCAGCCACTTTTCAAGATGCGGCTTCGCCCCGAGTGTGTCCGACTTGCTTCGATTGCATGCAGGGTGTGCAAGCACAAAATTGTGTGCCTGGTCCCTCGGATAGAGCGAGAATGGGACAAAATGATCGACGTCAGCGCCGGTAAGGTTGCCCCCACAATAAAAGCACCGGTGACCGTCGAGCTTGCGCAGTTCCGCACCGACAATGGCCAGAGACTGTCGCGATGCTGAAAACAGAAAGTCTTCCAGATCGCCAGCATCGCCGAGAATCGTGTGGTTCCGCCGGTTTGTCTTAATGTGGTCTACCCAATGCGTGCGAGAAAGCTGTTGTACCAGCGTATAAAAGCGCCGAAGGCAGTAGGCAACGCCGGGTTTCAGCGCAATCGCACCGCGACCTGACCGTTCGTAGAGGAACGTGTCGGTGACTCCGCCAAAGTTTTGCAGATAGTTCAACGGCTGTGCGGAGATAACCGCCGCCACCTTGCTCCGCAATGCTGCATAGCTTGGCTCGGTACGAGCCTGCTGGACGGTAATTCCAGGCGTCGACGCCCGGTATTCGCAGATAGCAGTTAACACCGCTGCCTGATCCCCAAGATTCTGGACGAGTACCCCAGGCTGCGTATCCGTGCGACCAGTTCCATAGGGAGTGGAGTGCCGCCAGTAAAGCTGAACGAAACGATCTGCAATCTCCCGGTTGGTCAGGGTCAATTCCGCGCCGTCGTCCGATCCGACCTCGACAGCAAGGTCGGCGAGCGAGATGAGCAGCGCGAATTTGTATGTAGCCGTGAAGTCGCCTTCGGCAAAGAGCCGCTGAATCTTGGCAAGGAAGGCCAGCTGTGCCTCGGCTGTCGGCGGCGGTATGGTCGAATTCAACCGCGCTTGCTCCAGTAGTCGGCCTTTTCCGGGAAGATCCATCGCACGCCGCCTCGCGGATCTGGCTGGTCCCCCCTGAAGCGAGGTATCAGATGGATGTGCAGGTGCGGCACTGTCTGGCCAGCGGCGGCACCGTCATTGATTCCGATGTTGTAGGCGTCAGGCCGATATTGCTCGTCCAGAACACCTCTTGCGCGGTCAATTAGAGAGAACAGCTGTTCGCGTTCTGCCGCCGACAATTCAAACAGGGAACTCACGTGCCGGCTGGAAATTATCAGCGTGTGCCCGGGCGACACAGGGTACGCGTCGCGTACCGCAAACCCTGCGTCGTTCTGATCAACGATCCTTCCGACCGGCAGTTCGCAAAACGGGCACTGAGAGGGCATGTTGGGCTTAGAGAATGGTGCGGACTCGAAATTCTCTCACGTCAATAGCATCCAGCAGCTTTTGCGCAGCTACGCGGCGGCCGATAGTCGCCGATCCCGGTCCCACCTGCCCGGCTATGCGCCTCGGCAAAAGGATATCTTAGGCGGTGTCCAGGCACCTTGGCGATTCACTCCGCTTCCTCTGCAAATTCCTCGTACTTGTCCAGCACTTCCTGCTTGAGATAGTCCAAAGTGGGGTTAGCGGCCAAGTCCTGCACCTTCTCATACGGCAAATAACTACAAAGCTCTGACAATGGCCCCTGCGGGAAAATCGAGAACGCGGGCCGCATAAGTTCTTGAAACACCTTTTTGCGCCGTTCTTCCGGCGCGACGATGTGTAGCCTCGTGTGGAAGTTGGGCTGCAGCGCCAGCAGGTCCGCCATGCGTAAAATCCCTGAGTAGACCGAGGTCGTGTGCTCGACTTCAAAGGCACGCACTATGGCCTTCTTTTGTAGCCAGAGTACATCAATCTGTTCGACCGTCTTGCGGGCGGCTTCGGAAAACTGCGTGTACGGGAGGGCTGTCAACAGCTCGTCGTTATTCATCTCTGAAAGGACCGCTTCCTTGTCAGCCTTGGGAATCCAGACCTCAAACCCCATCGCGATCCCAATGTCGGCGAGCAATGCCTGCATCTTGTGAGAAGTGCGGACCTGCGACGCGGGAATTGCAGACCCTGTTATTTCGCATGGTGTCGAAGGAAGCGCATCAGGCTGAGGAGTGCCGGCTTCCTGCTCATCAAGGGGAATCTGCACAGCCACTACCTTCCCCGAGGCATTCGTCATCTTCAGGCTGCGGTGTTTTTCCCAAGTCTCGTCAGCGATATCGTCGGGAGTCAGATGGTGGGCCTGATGACGAAGTAGCTCCTCCACTCTCTGACCGTCGGGTTCCTGCAATCGAACGCCACTGCTACGCAGGATCGCATTCCACCCGCCGGCCCCGGGCGTTACATTCTTCGTGAAGGATAGGGCTGCCCACACGTCGGAACGCTTAATCGGAAGAAGTGCGCCCTTCTCCAGCCAAACGAGTGGCGTCACGGGAAATTGCAACGAATACTCGCTGATCATTTCGCTACCCGGCGGCGCCTCCGCCATCGGCCCCGTGACCTGCAGTATGCCTACCCAACAGGACAGCCCCTTGAGATAGCAAAGAATTTTATCGCCGGGCTTGATTTTGGTGACCCAGGCCTTGCGGTTGGGGTGAAAACCCGCAGTATTTTTTGAGGTATTTGAGAAGCTCTCGAATGTATCTACCGAAAAGATATCGACAAAGTAGGTCATCGGGGTTATCGCTGTTGTTGGGCAGATCAAGTGACGGACGCTGTGACTCTTGGTAAATATACTAATGGCTACAGGCTAGGCGTCCTCAAGAATCACTGAATCTAGCGGAAACCTCTGAGTGTCTGCAGCCGAAGATCGATCGGTCAGTCGGAACCCCTTGTGCGGAAGGCTCCTGGTGGCCGACCGCTGCCCGACGCGGTCGGCGCTGTCGACCCTATGCAGTCGTTCGCCTTGACGCCTCCTCGACGGCAGCGTCGTGGTTAGAACGGACAGTCTCCCGGTCAATTTTCCAGCGTTGTCTGAACGACGTTGCCCAAGTTAGAAGGGCTTGACCGGCGACCAATGTTCCTCTCCATGATTGCCTAAGACCACGATTTCTTAAATCGGGGCGAAATGCTTCGGAGTATTGCGTCCCCTAAGGCAAACAAGTGAGGCACGTCAACACTATCAAAGAAGACATCCCCACGGTGCGCCGGTGACGCTAAAGCGGGCAGTTCAAAGCCGAAGCGGTGGCGGCATGCTAGCCAACGGGTGTATCGGTCGCAGCAGTCGCACTGAAGCAAAAACGCCACCAGTAGATGCAGAGGGCTGGCGACTACGAGCAGTTGTCGGCAGCTATGTTCAACAGACCTTGTGACACACCCTCGAACCTTACCGGAACAGTCTGGACGTTGTTGACTTCCCCCTCATCAGGCAAATGGACGGTAGTTCCGCCAGTGACTTGAGTCACCATGAAACTCGATTTGCTCGCAGGAAGCGGCGGACACTCAAGAGTGACTTTTTCGATGTAAGCTCCCTGCTCCGCACCGCTTTTCAGGATCACCATATCGCCTTCTCCTGACGGCGCCAGCCAAATTCTTGCCTGCCGAAAGATCGGTGATTCGGGCGAACCCTTCTTCGGTGAATCGAATGGGATTAGAGATATTTGTACACGAATGGAGTCAGCCAGAACCGCCTTCCCGATGTTCTTTGATCGTAGAAAGATCAAGCAGCGCTGGTCAGGACCACAGTGTGAAGAGACCGCTACGTAGTAAGCACCTCACGACGACCGTCGTAGACGGCGGCGAGAACCGACATCAAAGTGGTGCCCATCATTTTCGATTTGATGGACGTCACTGTGACAGAGTCGGAAGCCAAGCCGGGTAGCCGCAAGGGACGCCCGAATTATGATCGCGAGTTTCGACGCCGGCTTGCGGCCGCGGCATGTGAGCCTGGTGCGTCGGTCGCGAAGCTGGCGCGGGACAATGGCATCAATGCAAACATGCTGTTCACCTGGCGGCGTCGCTATCGCGAGCAATTGCAGGCGGAAACAACGTGCCTGATTCCAGTGGCGGTGGTTCATGAGACGCCGCCGCAGCGCGTGGCGATGCCCCCAGATGCAAGGGACGTCTGCAACCGGACTGCACGAGCCGGGACGATCGAGATCCGGTTCGGTGACGTGGTAGTCAAGGTCGACGGCATTGTCGACGCCGACACGCTACGCGTCGTGCTGGGGAGCGTGCGATCGTGATCTCTCTACCCACGGGTACACGCGTTTGGCTGGTGGCAGGCGTCACCGACATGCGCTGCGGGTTCCAGGGGCTGGCGGCAAAGGTGCAGACGGCGCTCGAGGACAATCCGCTGGGTGGCAACGTGTTCATCTTCCGGGGCCGGCGCGGCGATCTCGTGAAGGTCATGTGGGCGACCGAGGACGGGCTCTGGCTTCTTGCGAAGCGGCTTGAGCGGGGCCGCTTCGTCTGGCCGCAGGCCGATGGCGGCAAGGTCCATCTGACGGCGGCGCAATTGTCGATGTTGCTCGAAGGCATCGATTGGCGGCAGCCGCGTCGCACCGCTGCACTGTCGATGTTGTAAACCGAGCAGAAGACTCGTAAACTGCGCCGCATGTCGAACGGCGCCGAACTTCCTGACGATGTTGCAACCCTGCGAGCCTTGCTGGTCGAGGCCCGTGCCCAGCTTGCCGAGCGCGATCTGGAGATCGAGCAGCTCAAGGCGCAGCTCGACAAGCTTAGGCGCATGCAATTCGGGCGCAAGTCCGAGCAGTTGGACCGGGAGGTTGCACGGCTCGAAACCGCGCTCGAGGACTTGACGGGTGAGCGTGGTGTCGCTGATGTGCGACGCGCCCGCCAATCAAGCGCGAGCACGCCTGTGGGCGACGCATCGCCGAAAGAAGCGCTGCCGCCGCATCTGCCACGCGAAGAACGCGTACTCGACGCCGACGCGACCTGCCCGAAGTGCGGCAGCGCCATGCAGCCGCTCGGAGAAGACGTGTCCGAGCAGCTCGCCCGCGTCGCGGCAATGTTCAAGGTGATCCGCACGATCCGGCGCAAGACGGTCTGTCCGTGCGGCCACCACTTCTCGCAGCCGTCCATGCCCGGCCTGCCGATCACGCGCAGCATTGCCCATCCGAGCCTGCTGGCCGACATCCTCGTCTCGAAGTACGCTGACCACGCGCCGTTGTACCGGCAGTCGCAGATTGCCGCGCGCGACGGCGTGAAGCTGGATCCGGCCAGCATGGGACGCTGGGTCGGCCAGTGCGAGGCCCTTTGCGTGCCGCTGACCGAGGCGCTTCGCCGCCACACGATGGCACCGTCGAAGCTGCACGCGGATGACACGCCGATCCCGGTGCTCGAGCCGGGCAAGAAGAAGACGAAGACTGGGCGCCTGTGGGTGTATGTGCGCGATGACACCCGTTCGGGCTCGACCGAACCGGCCGCGGTGTGGTTTGCTTACTCGCCCGACCGCAAAGGCATCCACCCCCAGACCCATCTTGCTGGATTCGAGGGCATCCTGCAGGCCGACGCCTACAGTGGCTTCAACGAACTGTACGAGAGCGGCAAGATCCGTGAAGCTGCATGCTGGGACCACGCGAGACGGTACCTCTACGACGTGCATGCCCGAACGCCTACCGAGGCGACCCGAGAGGTGCTCGAACTGATCGGTGGACTTTACGGCATCGAGGCGGACATCCGTGGCAAACCAACCGCCGAACGGCTGTGCGTGCGGCAGGAGAAAAGCGTGCCGCTGCTCGCGACCATCAAGACGTGGATGACGGACAAGCTCGCAACGCTGTCGAAGAAATCCGAACTGGCCAAAGCGATCCGTTACTCGCTCAACCAGTGGGACGCGCTCGCGCTGTACTGCGAAGAGGGTCGTGCTGAGATCAGCAACGCCCTGGCCGAAAACGCGCTGCGCTGTGTGAGTCTGGGCCGCAAGAACTTCCTGTTCGCCGGCTCCGACAGCGGAGGCGAGCGGGCAGCCGCGATGTACGGTCTGATCGGCACATGCAAGCTCAACGGGATCAACCCGCGCGCCTACCTCGAATACGTCCTGACCCATATCGCTGACCACCCCATTAACCGCATCGACGAACTGTTGCCCTGGAACGTGGCCACGAAGCTGCCTCGGCAGTCTGGCCCATCGGCGTCTGCTGACACGTAACCCGATTCCCCATCATGCCTCACGCGGGCGCCGCGTTGCTGACGGCCGTCGCGAGGTGCTTACGCTACGTACACCTCCGCAGGATATAGTCTCTGGGCCCAAAGTGCACTTTGTATGGTGACTGCCACTGAGCCTAATACAAACAGCATATAAATATAATTCTTTCTCGTAATATTGTCTTTCGATATCACCGGTCTTTTCCGTGTGCCGTGAATGCACACCACCAACGAGCATGCAATCGCAAGTGCCAAGAGCGAAAACACCAGATAGTCGCGAAACTTATAAGAAAAATAATTCAAATTTGTCGTGCTTAAGCCAATACCTATGATCATACATACGATGCTGCTTGCAAAAAATGCGGAGCAGGCAGGAAGCATCTGATAGATGAACGTCTTAGCTTGGTCCACACGACCGCCGGGAGATGAAGCGCGGAATGACACAATTTTCGTTACAAGCGTAAGAAAACCAAATGACAGAAAAGTTGATACAAGCAAAACAAACACTGACGAGTCGATTGACCAATTCGTGATTTGCTCAGTCGAGTGACGGAAGACAAATATCAGCTGCTCTAGTAATGCGAAGGCTTTTTCGTTGCCCAATGGTTGATTCATGTCCAGTAGATTGAACCGGAAGAACCAGAAAAAACCTATGGTACCGAGCCCAACGAGGAGCGCGGACACAATCGACGATGTGGATGCGCTGATACAGCCATCGGGTTTGCTTTGGAGATCGATCGGTGCGTGGACCTTGCGTGCCCAAGCTATTGTGATTGCAATGCGCGGCAAGAGCGTCGTTAGTTTTTTTAGCAATTCGTTACCCTTATCTTCACTCATCATTTCGCGGTATGTTTAGTGTTTGGTGCTGCAATTTATTTTTAATCAGCCGATCCCGTCTTGACGCTTACGGTTACCGCTCGGATTTCACCCCATTGATGAACGCCCCATCCGATGCACACTGCGAAATATAGTCCCTAAGAGTATTTCAGTAGCGGTCGACATGCAGTCCACGCCACGCTTGACTTATCTAACTCTGCAGTTGGTTTTGGCATCGACCGTACTTGAGCACCGACCAACGGCATCGGCTCTACGGCAACTGAACGTGAAACTTGAGGGATCAACTGGGCGACTGCTTTCAGAGGTATCGACATTCGAACGTCGGAGCGAACCTTCCTTCGAGCGGCGCACGATGGCCGACTCTTGCCCTCAATGGTTTGAAACTGCCTCGATCACGGCGGTTGTCAACGTACTTGTCGCGTCACCTCATGCGCACTGCTTTAGTTCTTCCGGTTGCATGCGCTCCGGATTGAGCCAGACTTCATCCTTCAATTTCCAGTTGCGCGTCGATCGGGACCAACG